>NZ_JBAKHT010000037.1:0-51363 GCF_036906755.1 Micromonospora sp. CPCC 206171
GGGTTGGGGCACGGTCGAGCAGATCACCGACCCCGAGTACTCGACCAAGGCGTTCCTCAAGGGTCTCAAGCAGGTCGACGGGTGGCAGGACATGCCGCTGACCAAGGCCGCCCAGACCGTGCAGGTCTCGGCCTACCCGGACCACTACGCCCAGTGGGAGCAGCAGGCCGCCGACCTCGTCGCCAAGCACTGGAACAACTGACACCGTGAACGACACGCTGGCCGGCACCCCGAACAGGGGTGCCGGCCAGCGGCGTACCCGCACCCGATCCTTACGATCAACGAAAAGAACGCCGATGGGTCCACGCCTGTTCGCGCGGACCCATCGGCTACGACTCGGTCGTCCGTACGGCGGCTCAGACGGCGCGGCGGCCCTCGAAGGCGCGGCCGAGAGTGATCTCGTCGGCGTACTCCAGGTCGCCGCCGACCGGCAGGCCGCTGGCCAGCCGGGTGACCGAGATGCCCATCGGCTTCACCATCAGCGCCAGGTACGTCGCCGTCGCCTCGCCCTCGGTGTTCGGGTCGGTGGCCAGGATCAGCTCCCGGACCGTCCCGCCGCTGAGCCGGGTCATCAGCTCGCGGATGCGCAGGTTGTCCGGCCCGATGCCCTCCAGCGGGTTGATCGCCCCGCCGAGCACGTGGTAGCGGCCCCGGAACTCACCGGTCCGCTCGATCGCCACCACGTCCTTGGGCTCCTCGACCACGCAGAGCACCTCGTCGGTGCGGCGCGGGTCGCGGCAGATCCGGCACTGGTCGGACTCGGCCACGTTGTAGCAGGTGGTGCAGAACCGGACCAGCTCCTTGACCTTGCGCAACGCGCCGGCCAACCGGTTGACGTCGGCAGGATCCGCCGACAGGACGTGGAACGCGATCCGCTGGGCACTCTTCGGGCCCACGCCCGGCAGCCGCCCCAGCTCGTCGATCAGGTCCTGGATGGCACCTTCGTACATCAGCCGGCTCAGAACCCGGGCAGGCCGAGGCCGCCCATGCCGCCGGCGACCGGACCCATCTTCTTCTCGGTCAGCTCCTTGGCCGCCTCGGCGGCGTTGTGCAGGGCCGCGACGACCAGGTCCTCCAGGGTCTCCACGTCCTCCGGGTCGACCGCCTTCGGATCGATCTTGATGCTCTTGATCTCACCGGCGCCGGAGACGGTCGCGGTGACCAGGCCACCGCCGGCGGTGCCGGTCAGCTCGGCCTCGGCCAGCTCGGCCTGCGCCTTGGCGATCTGCTGCTGCATCTTCTGCGCCTGCTTCAGCATCTGCTGCATGTTCGGCTGTCCACCTGGGCGCACGGAGGGCTCCTTCTCGCACTCGTCTGCTCGGCCGCGCCCAGCCTAGTCGGGCGGCGGCACACGTCCTCGGTGGCCGGCGCGCGCTCAGCGCGCGTCGACCTCGTCGATCTTCTCGGCGCCGAACGCCTCCCGGAGCAGCTGCACCGCCTGCTCCTCGCTGGACTGCCGGGCGGTCCGCTCGTCGATCACCTCGTCCAGCGGCTCGTCACCGGGGTCGAACCCCTCGTACGCCGGGGTCGCCGCCGGCTGCGGGGGGCCACCGCCGCGCAGCGGCCCGTCGAAGTCCGGGTCGTACGGCGGCTCGCCGGCCCAGTCGGCGTCCGCGGTCTTCCGCGCCGCCTGGGCGGGGCGTGCCGCCTTGCCCGTGCCGGCCGCCGCCGCAGCCGCCCGCGCCGCCGCGATCGCGCTGCTCACCGGCGCGCCGCCGGTCGCCGCCGCCGGCGACGGTGCCAACTGCGGTCCGGCCGGTCTCGGTACGGCAGTCGCGGTGGCCGTCCCCCCACCCGGGCGGGCCGGCTCCGGCCAGTCGCCGCCCGGGGTGGCGGTCGCGGCACCACCCGGACGGGCCGGCTCGGGCCAGCCCTCGTCGCCGCCGCTCGCACCACCGGGCCGGGCCGGCTCGGGCCAGTCCTCGTCGTCTCCGGCACCGTCACCCGGGCCGCTCGGGCCGGTCCCGCCCTGGGCCGCCGGGCCGGCCTGGGCGCGGGCCGTCGGGCCACCGGTACCACCGGACTGCCCCGCACCACCGGTCCGTCCTGCGCCGAGCCGCCCTGTGCTGCCGGGCCGTCCGCCGTCGCTGCCCGCCGAGCCACCGGCACCGCCGATAGGATCGGAGGCACCGTGGGTCGAACCGGCTGCGCCCATGGCGGTCCCAGCTCCCCCGGCCCCCGGGCCGCCGACCGAGCCACGGCCGGTGGACTGGCCGGCCGGACCGCCGGCGGCTCCACCGCCGGAGGCACCCGCTGGGCCACCCGAGTCCGCGCCCTCGGAAGCATCGGACGCACCACGCGGGGCCACGCCGTTCGGGCCAGCCACGCCGCCCGAACCCACACCGCCGGGAGGACCCGACGCACCGCGCGGACCCGCGCCGTTCGGACCTGCCGGACCGCCCAGGTCTCCACCGTTGGTCGCGTCGGACCGGCCTACGCCGTTCGCCGGGCCAGACGGGCCTACACCGCTCGCTGAGCCGGATGGGCCGCTCGGGCCCACGCCGGTCGGGCCGGCAGTGGCCGGGCCGGCGGGCGTGGGGGTCGGCGGGGAAGCCGGTCGGGTCGGGGCCGCCGCCCGGCTCGGGCCACCGAGCGTGGCCGCGCCGCGCTCGCCGGCCACCTCGCAGCGGATCTGCCAGCGACCGCCGAACTCCTCGTAGAGCGCGTCGGACAGCACGGAGATGTGGTTGCCCATCATCTGGGCGAGGACCGGCGACTTGACGGTCAGCACCACGGTGTCGCCGTCCACGTCGCGGACCACGGCGTCGCGCATCAGCGCCGCCGCGGGCTTCTTGATCCGGTTGACCTTGGCGACGATGTCCGGCCAGGCACGGCGTACCGCGACCGCGTCCAACGCACCCGGGGAACTGCTGCCCGGGCGGGGCGGCGCGGGGGTGGCCGGGTCGGGCAGCACCGCCTCCGGCGGCACCCGACGGGGCGCGGCCGGCGGGGTCACCGGCTCCGCCGCCGGAGCGGCCGTTGACACGGAGGCGTCCCGCGACTCCACGACCGGGGCGGGCGCGCTCGGGGCGTTGGGAGCGGGCTCGGGGCGTACCTGGGAAGCGGGGGCGACCGGCGCGGGGCCGGCGGCGGCCGACGGCAGGCCGGCGCCACCCAGGGTGAGCCGGCGCTCCATCCGTTCCAGGCGCTGGAGCAGGCCGCCGGTGGTGTCGTCGGCGCCGGGCAGCATCATCCGGGCGCAGATCAGCTCCAGCAGCAGCCGGGGCGCGGTGGTGCCGCGCATGTCGACCAGGCCGTTGTGCACGATGTCGGCGCAGCGGGACAGGGTGCCCGGGCCGAGCCGCTGGGCCTGGGCGGCCATCCGCTCGATGTGGTCGGCCGGACCGTCGATCAGACCCTTGGCCGCCGCGTCCGGCACCTGCTGGAGCACGATCAGGTCGCGCAGGCGTTCCAGCAGGTCGGAGGCGAACCGACGCGGGTCGTGCCCGGCCTCCGCCACCCGGTCGACGGTGGCGTACGCGGCGGCGCCGTCCCCGGCGGCCAGTGCGTCGCACATCTCGTCGATCAGCGCGGAGTCGGTGACACCGAGCAGCGCGGCGGCCCGGGCGTAGGTGACCCCCTCCGGGCCGGCGCCCGCGATGAGCTGGTCGAGCACGGAGAGGCTGTCCCGGGCGCTGCCGCCGCCGGCGCGCACCACCAGCGGGAAGACCGCCGGCTCGACGGTGACGCCCTCCGCCTCGCAGAGCTGTTCGAGGTACGGCCGGAGCGTCTTCGGCGGGATCAGCCGGAACGGGTAGTGGTGGGTCCGCGACTTGATCGTGCCGAGGACCTTCTCCGGCTCGGTGGTGGCGAAGATGAACTTGACGTACTCCGGCGGCTCCTCGACCAGCTTGAGCAGGGCGTTGAAGCCGGCCGACGAGACCATGTGCGCCTCGTCGATGACGTAGATCTTGAAGCGGCTGCTGGCCGGTGCGAAGAACGCCTTCTCGCGCAGCTCGCGGGCGTCGTCGACGCCACCGTGGCTGGCCGCATCGATCTCGATCACGTCGATCGAGCCGGTGCCGTCGATGGCCAGCGAGCGGCAGGACGCGCAGGTGCCGCAGGGCTCCGGGGTGGGGCCCTGCTCACAGTTGAGCGAGCGGGCCAGGATGCGGGCGCTGGAGGTCTTGCCGCAGCCCCGGGGGCCGGAGAAGAGATAGGCGTGGTTGAGCCGCCCGCTGCGCAGCGCCTGCGACAACGGCTCGGTGACGTGCTCCTGCCCGATGACCTCGGCGAAGGTGCGCGGCCGGTACTTGCGGTAAAGGGCCAGTGCCACCCGTACCGCCTCCTCTCGACCGAGCCATTCTGCGCCGGTCAGGCGCGGGTGACCACCCACCACCCCGTGACCTGACCCGCAGGTACGGTACCGGCGCCCGGAGACAAAAAGGCCTCCCGTGCACCCGGCAGAGCTCGCTTATCCTTGCTGCCTTCCGGCCCTGGGGAGGTTCACGAGGTACCGCCGCACGGGAGGTGACACCAGCCTACCCGACTCCCGGTCGATCATCAGGGGGTGGTGGGGTGGCCGGCCCGCCGGGGACCTGTATCCTGGCTCGCGGAGGATTCGCCTAGAGGCCTAGGGCGCACGCTTGGAAAGCGTGTTGGGTTAACACCCTCACGAGTTCGAATCTCGTATCCTCCGCTCTTCTGAGCAGCACAAACGCGAGGGCCGGCCCCATCGGGGACCGGCCCTTCGTCGTCTCTGCGTCGCTCTCGTCTCAGTTGTCGTCTCAGTCGCTCTCGTCTCAGTTGTCGTCTCACTTGTCCTGTTCCGGCCGGTCTGCCACCGGCCCGTCGCCGCTCTCCCCCGGCCGGCGCGGCGGGTCGCCCCAGAGCAGTCCGCCGAGCTGCTGCGCGATGTCCCGGCGTACCTGGTCGGTCATGCCGCCACCGACTAGCAGCGGGCGACAGCGCCAGTCCGCATCCCCTCGACGGGGGTCGTGGCCGGCGGATCTGGAACCCCGTGGGCTGTTCCCTCGCGGCCCAGCCGCGTAGCCCGTGGGACGGGGCCGGCACGCTCGCCGGCCCCACCGGATGTCGTGCAGGGTCAGGGTGCGGTCATGCGCAGGAGGTGTTGGCGGGTTTGCTCGACGTCGCCGAGGGCGCGGTGACCGCCGCCGTTGCGCAGCCATCAGTGGGAGTGGGGGTGCCGGTAAGGATCGTGTCACCAGCCGCAAAACGAGCACGACCAGTCCTGATCGCTGCTGCTCAGGGGGAGGTTTGTTCGTCGTCGCGTTCGGCGAGGTGGCGGTAGAGGGTGGCGTGGCTGACGCCGAAGGCCGCTGCGACTTGCTCGACCGGTTGGCCGGCGGCGAGAGCGGCCCGGGCCGTGGCGAACTGGTTCGGGTCGAGCTCGCGGGGCCGGCCGGGCTGCTTGCGCTGGGCCTCAGTGAGATCTTCGAGTGCGCCGGCAGCAGGGGGCATCGCGAATGTCTGCACGAAGTCGATGGCTGCCCGCAGGGTGTCTTTCAGCGGGGCGATGTCGCGGGCGACCTGGGCGAGGAGCATGCCGCCCTGAAAGGCGGAGAGCAGGAGATAGGCCAGTCGGGTGGGATCCGCCTCAGCGCTGATGCGGCCGAGCCTCCGCATCCGTTCGAGTCCATCTCGGAAGATGTCTCTCCACTGCTCGAACGCGTTCGCGAGTTCCGTGCGAACGTCAAGGTCCGTCTTGATGATCTCGCTGGCGAGCGAGCCGAGGCTGCAGCCTTCCTGGTAGGAGCGCTCGTAGGCGATGTAGAAGCCCGCCCATTCCCGAAGGGAGTCGAGGCTTTCAAAGTGGGTGAACCGCTCACTGCGATGGAACGTGAGGACCCGCTCGGCCTGCCACTCGATGACCGCGAGGACAAGGCTCTCCTTGGTCGGGAAGTAGTGGTTGAGCTGTGACCCGCTGATGCCTGCCGCGCGACGGAGCTGCTCGTTGTTCGTCGCGTGGACGCCCTTGGTGTAGATGAGCTCCGCGGCGTGCTCGAGGATGCGGGCTCGGGTCGCCTGCCCCTTGTCCGTGAGCTTCTGCCGCCCCCGAGCTTCCGTTGTGGCTTCCATGACACACACGATAACCCGGATTGGGCTTGACAGCCCACATTCGCGTCGCGTTGACTGCCATTAGTGGGCCAGCAAGCCCAAAAAGCGGCGCACAGAGCCGACGAGCACGAGATATACGGAGGCACCCATGAAGGCAATCGTCGCGATGGATCAGGCCGCAGAAGCAGCCGGGATCACACTCGCGGAGCGGCCTGAGCCGACGCCGGCGATCAACGACGTCGTCGTTGAAGTCCATGCGTCGGGCTTCGTCCCCGCGGAGTGGGAGTGGCCTTCGACATGGGTCGATCGATCCGGTCACGATCGCGCCCAGGCGATCATCGGCCATGAGTTCGCCGGAGTGGTCTCCTCCCTCGGCTACGGCACGACGGGACTCTCGCTGGGGCAGCGGGTGTTCGGGATCACGGACTGGCACCGCGATGGAACGCTGGCTGAGTACGCGGCCGTGGAGGCACGCAACCTTGCGCCGCTGCCGGGAAACGTCGACTTCACGGTGGGTGCGAGCCTGCCGATCTCCGGCCTGACCGCGTGGCAGGGCCTGTTCCAGCACGGTCGTCTTCAGGCGGGGCAGAGCGTCCTCGCACACGGCGCCGCCGGCGCCGTCGGGTCAGTGGTGACGCAGCTCGCCCGGGAGTTCGGCGCCTACGTCATCGGTACCGGTCGGGCGGCGGACCGCCAGGCGGCGCTCGACTTCGGCGCGAACGAGTTCCTCGACCTCGACCACGAGGATCTCGACGACATCGGCGGGGTCGACCTGGTCTTCGATGTCATCGGCGGTGATATCCAAAGGCGCTCGGCGAGCATCATCCGGCCTGGCGGGACGCTGGTGTCGGTGGTCGGACCTGTTGAGGCTCGCCCTGTCGACGGCTTAGCGGTCGACTTCGTCGTCGAGTCCGTTCCGAGTCAGCTGGTGGAGATCGTCGACCGGGTGCGAGACGGGCGCCTTCGCACGCACATCGGAACAGTCGCGACTCTCGACGACGCCATCGCCGCGCTCAACCCGACCGAGCGGCGCAAGGGCAAGACCGTCATTCGCGTGCGCCCCTGAGCGTCCTGGAATAGGCCAACAGCGCCGTCATGCTGACGCCCTACTGACGAGATCGGCACCCGACCCGACGCCGACGACGTCAGTGGGGCCGCTCAGTGCGCACCAGAGCGACCTGGCCGCGCTTCCCGGGGCCGGCGGCGATCGCCTCGGCGTGCGTGGCGGCGAGCGCCTCGCGCAACCCCGGCCTAGAGTTCCAGCTGCCGCTGAGCGCCGAGGAACATCCGGGTGCACGTCGTGCCGTCCACTGTCGGTGCCTACGCGGGCCTCAACGGCCCTTTCGTAATCGCCAACAGCCACGACCACCGGATCGCCGGCTACCTCGACAACCAACTTCACGGACAAGTGGTCAGCGACCCGGAGGACATCGCGGCGATACTGGCCGCGTGGGAGAACGTGCGCGGCGAGGCGCTGTCCCACTGGCAGTCAGTCGATCTCCTCACGGAAGTGGCGGAGACATGGACCTGATCAACGCGCGGTGGCGCAAGAGCAGCCGCAGCAGCGGCAACGGCGGTGCCTGCGTCGAGGTCGCCGACAACCTGCCCGGCATCGTCGGCGTACGCGACTCGAAGGACCCGACCGTCCCGGCGCTCGTCTTCGCGCCGGCGGCCTGGCGCGCATTCGTCGCCCAGGTCACCGAGCGAGCCTGAGCCGATCCTCGCCGGGAGCGCGGGACCGGGACTCCGGCCGGCACGGGGCGGATGGCCGACGATCCGGCGGGTACCGTCCGGTGATCTGCGGCGGCACCGAATCCGTCGTACACATGTTCCATCCACAGCCTGTGGATGGCGGAGGGCTCGGATGAGTTACCAGCTCAGCGCGGTGGTCGCGTACGTCGAGCTGCTCCGCGAGCAGACCGCCGAGCTGGACCACGCCGTCCTCGCCGCGCTCCGGCAGGACTTCGCGCTGCTGCCGGTGACCCCCCAGCTCGTGCAGGAGTTGACCGGCGCGCTGCCCGATTTCGCCACCGACGAGCCGAGCGCGGAGCAGCCGTTCCAGTTGCTCCTCTCGCCGGCGTTGGCGGAGCTGCTGGCCCGCTGGTCGCGGCAGGGGCCGGTGGCGTATCTGGAGGCGGAGTTCGCCGGGGGCCTCGGCTACCAGTCGGCGGTGGTGTGGCTGGGCGGCGCGCTGAGCTGGGGCCCGCGGGTCGACCGGCTCCTCGACGGGCCGCGCGCCGAGTGGCCGATCAACGCGGCGCTGGCCCGGTTGGGCGCCGAACCCGGCCCGTGGATCGACCCCTTCGCCGAGCTGGGCCTGCACCTGGAGCGGCACACCGACGGCTGGCTGGCTCACGGACGGCGGGGCCTGTCCGCGGACTACTGGGACGAGCTGGCGGAGGAGTGGGAATACCGGCAATCCGGCCAGGAGCAGCAACCTGAGCGGCCCGGTTCCGTTGGGGACTGGGGGATTCCATGAAATTGCGACAATTCGTATTCATTGCCACACTGCTGACGGCTGCCTCGATCTCGGGGAGCGGTGTTCGTCCACAGGGGCCGGACGTGCCGGCCCGACCGGTCGGCGACACCGAGGTGGTCCGGCTGAGCGGCCTGGCCGAGATCGAGTTCGGCGACACCGAGCAGGAGCTGACCCGCCGGGGCGTGCTGCGCGCCGAGGCCGACGCCTGCGGTCCGACGCTGGCCGGGCACGGGGCGGCCAGCCCGATCTTCGTGGACGACCGGCTGGTGCTGCTCTGGCTGGACGACCCGATGAGCACACCCGAGGGGATCACCGTCGGCACACCCGTCGAAGAGGTGCTGGCCAGCTATCCGGAGGCGACCCGGCTCGACGCTCCACAGCGGACGCACCGGTTCGACGGGCTGCTCGCCCGCGACGGCGACCGGGCGTACCTCTTCCTGCACGACGGCACCTCGGTCCGGGAGATCATCGCCGGGTACGCCGACTGGGCGCGCCGGCTCTTCGACGAGGGCTACGGCCCCTGCTGAACCGGCGAACGGCCGGCCCGGAGGCTGATTGTCGAAGATCAGCTCTCGTGGAATCATCTCCTCGCCCGCGCTGTAGCGCGCGGCGTCTCATGGGGGAGTTGATGTGAGGACAACCCTCTCCGCCTGCCCGGGGAACCGGAGCAGCAGGGGATTTCCACGGCTCGCGCTGGCCGCCGCAGCCGTGCTGACCGTCCCGGCGTTCCTGGTCGGACCGTCCGCCGCCGGCCCCGGCGCGACCACGCCGGCCGCGGCCGTCACCGGCTCGTCCACGACGACACCCACCGGAGCCGTCTCCTCGACATCGGCGGCGGCCGGCGCGGCCGGTGCCGACACCCGGGCGACCGCAGGCGGTGACACCTCCCCGCCGCCGGTCCAGTCCGCGATCGCAGGACTGACGACTGAGCAGACGCGCACCCGGTCGGCCACCGTCAGCCCGGCGCAGCGGCCTCCCCGCTCCTTCTGTGGCGGTGCACTGACCTTCGGCACTGTCAACAACTGCGGACTGATCATCGGCCAGGCCGAGGACACCTGGACGTTCACCACGACCGCCGACTCGGATGTCCTGTACGTCCAGGTGGTCGAGATGTCCGGGGTCAGCCTCTCCATCCGGGTGAAGCACCAGGAGGGCTGGACGGCCTGCGAGATCAGCGCCTACCACGAATACCTTGAGCAGTGTCGGCTCGGTCCTGCCGGCGCCTACACGCTCACGGTCAGGACCACGAGCGGCAGCGGGAATGGTGGTTACACCCTCTCGATCGAGTCGAGGCGGACGCCGTCGACCTGCGAGCAACTGCCGGCGGACGCCTTCTCGTGGGCGTCGGCAGGGGTCGGCGGCACCCTCCCGGCCGGGTTGGCCACTCGGTGCTTCACGTTCGACCAGCCCACCGGCAGCAAGCTGTTCATTGCCGAGCCGCACCTGCGTGATCTCACCTACCTGCACGCGGAAATAACGGACGCGCGCCACCAGGAGCTCTGCCAGACCCACTACGCCGACTTCGACTGCACGCTGAGCTCGGCCGGGCCGTACCGGTTCTTCATCGACCACATCGACGGCAAGGCGGCGACGTACAACATCAGGCTGCCGCGCATCTCTCAGCCGGTCGGTTGCTCGGCGCTGTCCCCGACCGACGGCCTCGGCGCGGCCGTCGGCCAGGGCCGGCTGGAGCCGAACCGGCGGGCCTGCCACTCGTTCACCAGCGCCACCGCCGGCCAGGCCGAAATCCTCGTCGACCAGCAGGTCTACCGGTGGAAGTTGTACGACAACGCTGGCGGCTACATCTGCGACCAGTCCTCCGTGGAGTACTGCGTCCTGCCCGCGGCCGGGTCGTACCCGCTGCTGGTGTGGAGCGGCAACGACTACAAAGCGCGCGACTACCAGGTAACGGTGACCACCCCGACCGCCTGAGGTCCGGTGGGTCGACCCGCCGAGCAGGCCGTACACCCGGAAACGCCCGGTCGGTCCATCCGGACCGACCGGGCGTTTTCGCAGCTCATGAGCGGTGGCGGCAGGACCTGCCGGTGGTCGCCGCCTGGGCGGTCACCGTCGCGGCGCGACCCCGGCCGCGGGTTGCCGCGTCGTCGCGGTGGTGAACAGGGACACCTGCACGGTGACCGACCGGCTGGACGCCAGGTGGCCGGCATCGCCGGGGAAGGTGGCGGTGTAGGTGTTGGCCCCACCGAAGCGCGGCGTGTCGGTGAAGGAGAACGTCCCGTTCGCGGTGGTGGTGACGCTCGGCAGGACGTGGGTGCCGAAGCGGTCCCGCTTCGCCATCTGGAGCGTCCACGGCGACGACACGGCGGCACCGGTGAACGCCAGCTTGCCGGTGACCGTGATCTTCGTCCGGTACGTGCTGGTCGGCGCCGACAGGGTGAGCGAGGACTCGGCCTTCGTGAAGTCGGTCAGCAGCCGCAGGGTCGGGTTGGTCCCGGTGTGGTCGGTGGTGACGGCGTAGAGCGTGCGGTTGTCGGCACTGACGGCGAGGCCCTGCCGCTCGACGTGGGTGTCCGTCGGCAGCTTGTAGCTGCGCACCAGGGTCCCGTCGAGCCGCTCGACCCGGATCGTCGAGGACGTCTGCTCCGACCTGTTGGTGTTGGCGACGATGACGAAGGAACCGTTCGGGGACGTCGTCACGGCCGTCGGCCAGGTGCCGGACGGGTACCCGCCCGCCGCCGACAGGTCCGTGGTCGAGAACCCCACGTGCTGGGTGGCGGCCGCCGTCTGGTCGCCGTTCAGAAATGAACAGCCCAGGATCACCCTGCTCGCGTCGGGCGTCAGCGCGGCGTCGTGCAGGCCGGTGCAGGTGTCCGACGGCATGGACGCGACCAGCGCAGGAGTACCGGACGAGACGTCGTACACGGTCGCTCGGCCCGAGGAGGGGGTGGTGACGGAGGACCGGTCCGCCACGAAGAGCAGATCCGGGTCGGCCGTACTGCTCCGCAGCAACGGGGGCCGGACGAACGTGCCGTTGAGCGGCAGGCCGAGGGCCATGACCGGCGCCTGTCCGCGCAGGTCGAGCGAGCCCAGCAGGCCCTTGCCGTACGTGCAGCCGTACCCGAAGTAGAGCTTCCCGCCGGCGGGCGCCAGCCAGGTGGGACAGGTGCCGGCGCCGATGCTGTAGCGGCGGGTCTCGGTCAGCGTCCTGGTGTCGATCGCGGCGATGGCGCCCGCCCCGATGAGCGCCACGTGCAGCGTCGCCCCGTCCGGGCTCAGCGCCATGCCGGAAGCATCCGGCAGGTTCGGGATCGTCGTCTGCGAACCGCCCGCCAGGTCCGTCACCCGCACGCCCGACCCCGTCCGCCCGGGGCTGAAGAAAAGATGCCCGCGCGTCGAGTCGACGACCATCTGCGCGTACGTCCCGATGCCGAGCCCGACCGTGCTGTCGGCGTGCGCCACGCCGGAGTTCAGCGGCGATGCGACGCCGAGCGTCGCGCCGAGCGTCACGACCATGAGGCGTGCCAGCTGCTTGACCCGCACGTCCCACCCCCCTTTGCCACCAAGATCCACCGGTACGTGCGGAGCAAGCTTAGGGGTAGGCCCCGCTCGGCGAGGCCCGCCCGGGCACCGTCGGGACGCTACCGAGCCGAAGGTAGGAGGATCGGCCTGCCGGATCAGCTGATCTCCTGGGCCCGATCACGAAACGCCCGGCAGCTCGCGAGGAGCTGCCGGGCGTTGCCGTGCCGAAAGGGAGCGTCAGGAGAGCGGGCCGCCGCTCTGCGGTCCGGCGACCCGGATGCCGTACCGCTGGGGCCAGACCCGGTCGGTACGCAGGCTCGCGCCGCTCCACGAGACGAACTGCGGTACGAGCCCGCCGGTGGAGCCGTGGAACGGCACCATCGAACCGGACGGATAACCGGGGGTGTCGCCGGTCACCTCCTCCCCGACCGACGTGACGACGGCGTCCAGCGGACCGGTGCCGTTGAGGTTCAACACCGCGACCGACGCGCCGAACTTGTCACCACGCTCGACCGTGCCCGGGATGCTCGGGTGGTTCTGGTCGAAGGCCTGGGCACCGCTGCCGGTGATCCCCGAGGCGGAGCCCTTGAGCAGGGTGACCACCCCGCCCTCGTCGGTCGGGCCGACCTCCTCGCCGGGCGAGCCGACCAGCACGTCCGCCCTCCCGTCGCCGGTGACGTCGCCGGTTGCCAGCGACGCGCCGAAGCGGTCGTTGTCCTCCGGCTCGCCCGGCACCCCGGCGGTGCGCTGCGTCACGACCCGGACCGCACCGGAGGACAGTCCGGCGGTCCGCCCCGTGAACACGGCGACCAGGCCGCCGTAGATGTGCGGGGTCTGGGCGCTGGGCGCACCGGCGACGACCTCGCCCAGCCCGTCGCCGTTCACGTCGCCGATGGCGAGCGTCTCCCCCAGGTACCAGGCGATGGTGTCGGTCTGGCCGATCGAGCCGAGGATCCCCGCGCCGGTGACCGCGGTGGCGCCGGCGGACGACACGCCTGTCGGCGAACCCCACATCAGGGTCACCATGCCGGTGCCGTTCCAGGACGCCCCGTCGTTCTCGAAGGGCGCGCCGATCACCAGATCGTTGTAGCGGTTGTTGTTGACCTTCCCGATCGCCAGCGAGAAACCGAACTTGTCGTTTCGCTCGGCGGCACCCGGCACGCCGGCCTGATCCTGCTGGAGGAACTGGGCACCGGTGGCGGTGAGACCGGTCGACCCGCCGTAGAGGACGGTGACCGAGCCGGCTTCCGTCTTGGTCCCGATCGCCTCCCCCCATGCGCCGACGGCGAGGTCCTCGCGGCCGTCCCCGTTGATGTCGCCGGCCGCCAGCGCCCCGCCGAACCAGTCCTGGCTCTCCGCCGCGCCCGGCACGCCCGCCGAACTCTGGTTGAAGTGCTTCGCCGAGCCGAAGACCAGGCCGCTGCTGCTGCCCGGGACGACCCACACCCCGCCGGCGTGGGACTTGTTGCCAGCGTCGACCTCGTCGGAGTCGCCGATCGCCAGGTCGTCGTACCGGTCTCCGTTGAAGTCGCCCGCCGCCAGCGCCATGCCGAAGCAGCTGCAGCCACCGTCGGAGGACAGCACCCCGAGGTAGTAATCCACCTGCGGGGCGGACGAGTAGCGCACCACGACGACGCCGGTCGGGTGGTAGGGCAGGTTGGGGTTGAAAGGATCACCGGTGACGGCCACGTCGTCGACGCCGTCGCCGTCGAAGTCGGAACGGGTGCCTCCGGTGCCCCGCACCGGCGTGGTCGCCTTCGCCACCCGCTGATGCTGGAGGACGACGCCGTCCCGGGTGAGGGTCTGGACGTCGTCCGCCGCCTGCGCGGGGGCACCGACCGCCAGTCCGGCCAGCACCGCCACCAGCGACACGCTCATGGTTCTTCGGCCCACAAAAACCCCCGATCGTCATGGATTGCCCCGACACGCTAGAGGCAGCGACGAACGGCGATAACTGGGCGAACGGGCAGGTCCGCCGTCGACCGGGCGGCAGCGTCCGCCGAACGGTCGATGCGTCCGTACGACCCGGCCCGGCCGCGGAGTCGGCGCGCCGTGGGTGGGTCGGAGCAGGCGTGCCCGGTCCGACCCACCCACGGGAAGCGGAACGCCCGGCCGATCCTCGCGGACCGACCGGGCGTCTCCGTCGATGGCGCAGCCGGTCAGTACCTACCGCCGCCGCCCTGCGGCCCGGCGATTCGGACGCCGTAATGCATGGGCCAGATCCGGTCGGTACGCAGGCTCGCGCCGCTCCACGAGACGAACTGCGGTACGAGTCCACCGGTGGAACCGTGGAACGGCACCATCGAACCGGACGCGTAGCCGGGCGTGTCGCCGGCCACCTCCTCCCCGGTCGACGCCACGACGGCGTCCAGCGGGCCGGTGCCGTTGAGGTTCAACACCGCGACCGACGCGCCGAACTTGTCACCGCGCTCGACCGTGCCCGGGATGTTCGGGTGGTTCTGGTCGAAGGCCTGAGCGCCGCTGCCGGTGATCCCCGAGGCGGAACCCTTGAGCAGGGTCACCACCCCACCCTCGTCCGTCGGGCCCACCTCCTCGGTCAGCGAGCCGACCAGCACGTCCGCCCGGCCGTCGCCGGTCACGTCGCCCGTCGCCAGCGAGGCGCCGAAGCGGTCGTAGCCCTCGGGCTCCCCCGGCACGCCGGCGGTGCGCTGCGTGACGATCCGGACTGCACCGCCGGACAAACCGGCGGTCCGCCCCGTGAAGACCGCGATCAGGCCGCCGTAGATGTCCGGCGACTGGGCGCTGGGCGCGCCGGCGACGACCTCGCCCAACCCGTCGCCGTTCACGTCGCCGATCGCGAGCGTCTCGCCCAGATTCCAGGCGATGGTGTCGGGCTGGCCGGTCGCGGGGCGCACCGCCGCTCCGGTGACCGAGGTGGCGCCGGTGGACGCCACGCCACTCGGCGAACCCCACATCAGGGTGACCATGCCGCTGCCGTCCCAGGAGGTGCCCCTGTTCTCCAGCGGCGCGCCGATCACCAGGTCGTTGTAACGGTTGTTGTTGACCTTCCCGATCGCCAGCGAGAAGCCGAAGTAGTCGTCGCGCTCGGCCGCGCCCGGCACCCCGGCCTGGTCCTGCTGGAGGTACTGGGCGCCGGTGGCCGTCAGGCCGGTCGCGCCACCGAAGAGGACGGTGACCGCGCCGGCGCCCGTCTTGGCCCCGATCCCCTCCCCGTACGCGCCGATGGCGAGGTCCTCGCGGCCGTCCCCGTTGATGTCGCCGGCCGCCAGCGTCGCACCGAACCAGTCCAGGTTCTCCGACGCGCCCGGGACACCCGGCGAACTCTGGTTGAAGTGCTGCGCCGCATCGACCACCAGGCCGGCACTGCTACCCGGGATGACCCAGACCCCGCCGGCGTGGGACTTGTTTCCCGGGTCGAACTCGTCCATGTTGCCGATGGCCAGGTCGTCGTACCGGTCGCCGTTGAAGTCCCCGGCGGCGAGCGCCAGCCCGAAGGCGTTGCTACCACCTTCGGGCGTCGCGCCACCGATGAGGTAGTCGACCTGCGGCGCGGACGAGTAGCGCACGACGACCAGACCGGTCGCGCCCGAGGGCAGATTTTCGTTGAGAGGATCAGCGGTGGCGGCGATGTCGTCGACGCCGTCGCCGTCGAAGTCGGAACGGGTTCCTCCGGTCCCCCGCACCGGTGTGGTCGCCTTCGCCACCCGGTGATGCTGCAGGACAACGCCTTCCCGCGTGATGACTCGCACGTCGTCCGACGCCTGCGCGGGGGCGCCCACCGCCAGACCGGCCAGCACGGCCACCAGCGATGCACTCGTAATTCTTCGACCCACCAAAACCCCCGATCGTGGTGAACTGCCCCGACACCGTAAAGGGACGGACGTTCGGCGATAACTGGGCGAACGGGCAGGTCGACCACCGGCTGGCTGGCACCGTACGCCGATCGGTCGATGGGCGGCGACCGCGACGCGAACGCTCCAGAGTGGAGAAGCCACCAAATTCCGGTCGGCTGTGACGGATCGTCGGTTTCCGGCGCTGGATCATGGGACGGGCGCGGAAGCCCGCTCCGGCCGTGACTCCCGCCGGCCGATTCCTGCAACAGACAAGGATCTGATGCATCACACTCCTCATCCGACCCGCCGTACCCGGCTCGCCGGGGCGTCCGGCCTCGCCGCGCTGCTCTCGCTGGCGGCCGCGACGCTCCCCGCCGCGCCGGCCGCCGCCGCGCCGCCCCGGGCGGACCTGGCGGTCACCGCCACCGCCATCGCCCCCCGCGACCAGGTCGTCGACGTGGGCGGCGGAGCCACCGTCGAGGTCCAGGTCCGCAACGCCGGCACCCGGTCCGCGTCGAACGTCACCCTGACCTACGGCCTGCCGGACGGCGCCTACTTCACTGACGGCAACGGCCCACCGGAGGGCTGGACCTGCGACTTCGGCCCGGCCGCCACCTGCACGTACGGGGCGCTGGCCGCGGGGGCGAGCGCACCGCCGCTGCGGTTCGACTTCTATCTCCCGCCCGCGCCGGCGGGCACCGTCTCGGCCGTCACCGCGACTGCGAAGACCACCAGCCCCGAACTCTCCACCAGCAACAACATGGGCAGCGCCCCGATCACGTACGTGCGAGGGGTGACCGACCTGGAGGTCCTCGCGACCCAGGCCGACCCCGCCCAACCGATCGTGGGCGACACCGTCAACGTCTCCGTGCAGGTGCGCAACGCCGGGAACATGACGGCGGAGCTGGTCCACGTCACGGTGCCGCTGCCGGCCGGCCTCACCCGGGTCAGCGAGGACTACAACAGCCCCTGGTACTGCGAGTTCGGCACCAGCCTCGTCGCCGGCCAGCCCGGCTGGGACTGCCTGTACTACCAGATGGTGGACGGGTGGACGCCCGAGCCGCTGCACCTGTCGGCCACCGTCACCGCCGCCGTCCCGGGCGACGTGGTGACCTTCACCGCCAAGGCGACCACCACCTCCCCGGAGGACAACCTCGCCAACAACACCGGTCAGACCTCCGTCACGGTGGCCGAGCCGGGGACGGTACGCGGCACGGTCTGGCTGGACACCGACCGGGACGGGGTACGCGACGCCGACGAGACCGGCGTGACCGGTGCCCAGCTGTCGGTCTGGGTACAGGACGACCAGACCGGCCAGACGTACGTGCGGGCCACCGTGGCCGCGGACGGCACCTGGACGGCGCTGTTCCGTTCCGGCGGGGTGGTCGCCAGCTTCACCGTTCAGGCGCCGTACTGCTTCGCGGACTCGGTCGACGGGGATCTGGCGATGTACCACAACTACTCGTACGGCGGCGGCAGCGCCTCCAGCAACCCGGCGACCCTGGCACCGGCCGGCGAGGCGATCATAGACGCCGCCGTGGTCCGCTGCTGACCTGAGACCACAAGCGGAACGCCCGGCCGATCCTCGCGGATCGACCGGGCGTTCTCGCTGTTCACGAGCGGTGGCGGCGGGATTTGAACCCGCGGAGGGGTTGCCCCCTCACACGCTTTCGAGGCGTGCTCCTTAGGCCACTCGGACACGCCACCGCCGACGAGGGTACAGGACCGCCGGTCTGGATGCCGAACCGGTATGCCCGCCTCCGGCCTGGCAGGATCTTTGCCATGAGTACGCACATCGGCGCGAAGCCGGGAGAGATCGCCGAGCGGGTCCTGATGCCGGGCGACCCGCTGCGGGCCAAGTGGATCGCGGAGACCTACCTCGAGGACGCCACGTGCTACTCGACGGTCCGGGGCATGCTGGGCTTCACCGGCCGCTGGAACGGCGTGCCGGTCTCCGTCCAGGGCTCCGGCATGGGCATGCCGTCCGCCTCCATCTACGCCCACGAGCTGGTCAACGAGTACGGCGTGAAGACCCTGATCCGGGTCGGCTCCTGCGGTGCCCTGACTGAGGACCTCCAGCTGCGCGACGTGGTCGCCGCGATCGGGTCCTCCACCGACTCGAACATGAACCGGATGCGGTTCGACGGGCTGATCGACTACGCCCCGGTCGCCGACTTCGGGCTGCTGCGTACCTCGGTGGAGGTGGCCGAGCGGCGCGGCATCAGCATGCGGGTCGGGCCGATCCTGGCGGCGGACGCCTTCTACACCGACCGGCCGGACCTCTACGACACCCTGGCCGACTACGGCGTGCTGGCGGTGGAGATGGAGTCGGCGGCGCTCTACACGATCGCGGCCCGGTTCAAGGCGCGGGCGCTGACCATCCTGACCGTCAGCGACCACATCAAGACCGGCGAGAAGACCACCGCCGAGGAGCGCGAGCAGACCTTCAGCCAGATGGTCGAGATCGCCCTGGACACCGCCATCGCCTGATTTCCCCTCCTTTCTCGGCGCCCCGTCATCCGCCCCGGATGGCGGGGCGTCGCCGTGTCCGGAGTGAGCACGGTCACGTGGTGAAACAATACGACCGGTCGTGCTTTTTGATTAGCCTCTCCCCATGACAGTCGACGGACGCGTCGCCCGCGGCGACCGGACCCGGGGCGCCGCGCTGGACGCCGCGGTGGTGCTGGCCACCGAGGTCGGACTGCACGGGCTCTCGCTCGCGCAGCTCGCCGACACGCTCCGGGTGAGCAAGTCCGGCCTGTTCGCGCACTGGCGCTCCAAGGAGGCGCTCCAACTCGCCACCGTCGACCGGGCGGTGGAGCAGTGGCAGGAGCGGATCATCGACCCGGCGCTGCGCGCCCCCCGGGGCGTCCGGCGGCTCTGGGCCCTGCACCAGGCCCGGATCGACTTCTACGCCGCCCGGGTGCTCCCCGGCGGCTGCTTCTTCGCCAGCACCGACTTCGAGTACAACGCGCGACCCGGCCCGGTCCGGGACCGGCTCGCCGAGGTGTTCGGCCGCTGGACCGCGTTCCTCGAACACCTCGTCGGGGAGGCGGTCGCCGCCGGCGAACTCCCCACCGACACCGACGTCCCGCAGTTGGCGTACGAGATCGACGCGCTCGGGATCACCGCCGCTCTGCGGTCCCGGCTGCTGGACCCCGACACCGCCTACCGGCACGCCCGCCAGGGCCTGCTGCACCACCTGCGGGCGTTGTGCCCCGATCCGACCCTGCTACCGGAAGGCCTCTCATGAGCCACGCCGTCGCCACCCCCTCCGCCGTCGAGTACGGCCACGTCGAGCACGTCAGCGTGTACTTCGACGACCTCGACGCCCTCGGCATCCTGCACAACTCCCGGTACGCGGTGCTGCTGGAGCGGGCCCTGACCGCCTACTGGGCCGAGCGGGGCGTCTCCTACCAGGGCGGGCAGCGCAGCGCGCCGGACACCTTCCACGCGGTCCGCGAGTTCACCATCACCTACCGCGCCCCGATCGCGGCCACCGGGCCGGTGGCGGTGCACTTCTGGCTCGAACACTTCGGCACCAGCAGCGCCGAGTACGCCTACCAGTTCCGCTCGCTCGACGGCAGCGTCGTGCACGCCGAGGGCCGGCGGGCGATCGTCCGGCTCGACCCGGCGACCCTGCGACCCACCCCGTGGACCGAGACCGGCCGCGCGGTGGCCGCGAACCTGCTCCGCCCCGCCCCGACCCCGGCCTGACCGGGCGGCGGGCGGTCAGCGGAAGAAGGCGCGCAGCAGGGCGGCGCTCTCGGACTCCAGGACGCCGCCGTACACCTCCGGCCGGTGGTTGAGCCGGCGGTCGCGCAGCACGTCCCAGAGCGAGCCGGCCGCCCCGGTCTTGGGCTCCCAGGCGCCGAAGACCACGGTGGACACCCGGGCCAGGACCAGCGCGCCCGCGCACATCGTGCAGGGCTCCAGGGTGACCACCAGCGTGCAGCCGTCGAGCCGCCAGCGGCCCAGCCGCTCGGCGGCCCGACGCAGCGCCAGCACCTCCGCGTGCGCGGTCGGGTCACCGGTCAGCTCGCGCTCGTTGCGCCCGATCGACAGCTCGGTCCCGTCCGGGCCGTAGAGCACGGCGCCGACCGGGATGTCGTCGGCGGCGTCCGCGCCGTCGGCGCCCGGGGCGGCCGTGTCCGGGCCGGTGACGGCGACCTCCAGCGCGCGGCGCATCCACAGTTCGTGCCGCTGCCGGCGGCCCGCCCCGTCCGGGTCGGCCAGCCCCTCGTCCGCGCCGGGCCCGACCCGACCGACGGCGCCGGGGGTCGGCTGCCCCCGACGTACGGTCTCCAGCGCCGGGTCGGTCGAGTCGACCGGCTCGGCGGCGCCGGCCTGCGGCGAACCGCCGCCCGACAGGGCGGCTCCGTCGCCGGACGGCGGGTCAGACCTCACGCAGTTCCTCGACCTCGTCGGCGCACCCGAGCACCTGGCACACCTCGGCCGTGACATCGGCCGGGAGCATCCCCTCGTGGGCGCAGAGCCGGAGCAGCTTCTGGGCGGAGATGCCCAGGTCGGCGAGGATGTCCGCGTCGCCCACCGGGTCCGCCTCGGGGTCGACCGCCGGCTGCTCGCTCTCCTCGGTCCCGGTGGACGGCCGGGGCTCCTCGCTCTCCTCCAGCCCGGTGACCGAGGTCTTCAGGTCACCGACGAGCAGCGCGCCCAGCCGGGACTCCTCGGCGTACGCGGAGTCGGAGCCGAAGATCCGCAGGTCCTCCCCCTCGTCCAGGCGCAGGATCACCAGGTAGGCGTCGTCCGCCTCGACGAAGAGCAGCGACAGGTCGGCGTCGGGCTCGACGTCGCGCAGCCGGTCGGCGACGTCGTCGATGTCGGAGGCGCCCCGTAGGTTCACCTCGGCGGCGCTCCACTCGCCCTCGTCGCGCACAGCGGCGGCAGCGAAGTACGACACGGTCCCCCCAAAGGCCTCGGCACAGCACGCCGACTCGTTACGCGATGCACGTTAACCGGTCGGGTCGGCAGGCGACCGGTCAACGCCCCGAAGGGCCGGTCAATCCTGAGAAAGTCGCCTCAGCCGGCGACGCGACGCCGGGTGGCGATCAGTTGTCGCAGCCGCTCGGTGCGCTCCCGCTGCGGCTTGTCCCGCTGTCGTACCGCGCGGGCCCCCGCCAGCTCGGCGAGAATCTGCAGGCGGCGACGGCTCCGCTCGGGGTCGAGCCGCGGGGTGGTCCAGGCCATACCGGAAAGCGTCCCCAGTCACAGCGAGTACGTCAAGATGGCGTTCGAAACGAAGCCGGGTGATGACACAGCGTCACCACATCGGCCAGTCCGCGCTGGTCGCCCAGCGCACGACCACGATCGCGAACGCGATGCTCCAACCACCCGCTGTGACGATCGCCACCCCGGTGCCCACGCCCCGGTCGCCGTACCGGACGAGGCCGAGGGCGGCCAGCCAGGCCACCACGCCGGCGATCACGGTCCACCACGCGTACCCGGAGACGCCGCGGCCGAGGAGGCCGAAGAGCACCAGCCAGGCGGCGGCGAGCGCGCCGCCGGCGGCCACCCCGCTGCCGGTCACCGGGTGCGGCTCGCGCCACGTCGGCCGGCGCGGCGGCCCCGACGGAAACAGACCCGAGGGGGTACGCGCCATGAACTGCCCGGCGGCCGGCCCGGCCGGGTACGTGGGCTGACCATCCATCGCCGTCACCGCTCCCGTCCACGCACCCCCGGCGCTCCGGGGGACCCTCCCACCGTAGCCGTCTGCCAGGATGTCCGGATGTCGTCGCGATCGACCGGCCGCCGTGCGCGTCCGGCGTACCCGGTCCTGCTGTTGCTGGCACCGGCGTTGCTCGCCGGCTGTGCGCCCGGCGACCGGCCGGCCGCCGCGCCGAGCACGGTCTGGGACGCTCCCTCCGCGACGGCCACCGCGGACCAGCCGGCGCCGGCCACGGCCGCACCCTCGGCGACCCCGGCCGCCCCGTCGGCGTCGCCGAGCCGCCCGCCGCTGCGTCGGGTCTTCCCGGTACGCGCCGGCAAGGTCGCCTACCACCCGACGCACTCGGCGTATCCGGGCACGGACATCTTCGCCGACTGCGGTGAGCCGGTGGTGGCGGTGACCGACGGGACGATCCTGGAGGTGAGCCGGGTGGACCGGTTCGACCGGCGGGGGCCGTTGGGGCCGTACAACGGCGGGCTCTCGGTGTCGTTGCTCGGTGACGACGGGGTGCGGTACTACGGCTCGCACCTGAGCGCGATCAGCGCCGGTGTGGACGCCGGCGTGCGGGTCCGCGCGGGGCAGCAGCTCGGCAAGGTGGGCCGGACGGGCAACGCCAACAACGTCTGCCACCTGCACTTCGGCCTGTCGCCGAAGTGCACCGGCCACGACGACTGGTGGATCCGCCGGGGCGTGGTGTGGCCGGCGAAGTACCTGGATTCGTGGCGCCGCGACGGCAACCGGTCGCCGGTCGCCGCGGTGACGTCCTGGCAGCGCGAACACGGCTGCCCGAAGGCCCCGCGCACGACCACGGACGCCGGCTGACCGGAGGCACGGGAGCCCGCGCAACACGGTCGTCACCCGACTGACACATTGACGAAAGTCTTGTCAATCGTTAACGTCCGCCTCAGAGAGCGCTCTCACAGATAACAAACCTCTCGATTCCGACGAACCGCGACCTCGGGCCCCCGATCCGGCGCCGCGCTGGAGGAACCATGAACCCTCCCGTCCCACCCCGCCGCACCCCCTGGGTGCTCGCCACCACCACCGCCCTGGCCGTCGTCGTCGCCGGTCTCGCCCTCACCGCCACCGCTCCCGCCGAGGCCGCCACCGTCGGCGCCGGCAGCTACACCACCGACCGGGTCGGCCCCCTGCCCACCGGCTGCGGGGACCTGTCCACCAACCCCCGGCAGTTCGTCACCGCCAACGCGCCCGCCGGCCCGGTCCCCACCAACGACTGGTGGTCGTCGTTGCTGTGGAAGCGGACCAACTGCGCGTACAGCGAGCCGCTGCACGCGCACCCCGCCTCCTACCAGCCGTTCGGCGACGGCCTCGGCTTCTCCGCCACCTCCACCCCCACCGTCACCGGCACGGCGACCGGGGTGGGCGAGTACAAGTACGCGTACGCCGAGGACATCCGGGTCGGCGTGACCGGGCTCGGCGCGCCGGTCGTCAAGGTCGACGACTGGACGGACTGGACGGTCAGCCCGTACTGGAGCGACGGAACGCGTACGCTGCGGGCCACCATCGGCCACGGCCTCCCGTTCGCCTACTTCCGGACCAGCGGCGGCGACGCGCTGATCAACCCCACCGGCGGCAGCCCGACGGTGTGGTCCCAGAACGGGGCCACCATCGGTTTCACCGTCCGCGGCCACGACTACGTCGCGTACGCCCCGACCGGCGCCACCTGGACCGTCGCCGGCGGACGGATCACCTCCACCCTGGCCGGCAAGGGCTACTTCTCCGTCGCCCTGCTGCCCACCACGCCGAGCACCGACGCCATCGCCCGCGCCGACCTCGCCACCACCTACGGCCGGTACGCCCACGCACACGTCACCGGCACCCGGGTCTCCTACTCCTACGACCAGGCCAGCAGCCGGGTCACCACCACGTACGCCGTCACCACCACACCCCGGGAGGGCACCGCCACCCAGACCGTGGTGAGCCTCTACCCGCACCAGTGGAAGGCGCTGGCCGGCGCCACCCCGATCGGCCAGAGCTATCCGTCCGCCCGGGGCCGGATGAAGGTGCTCACCGGCGTCAGCCAGTTCCGCACCGCGATGACCTACCAGGGGGTGCTGCCGGAGCTGCCCGCCGTCGCCACCGGAGCCGGCGCCGACCTGGCCCAGCTCAGGGACCAGCTCGCCGCGGTGCGGGGCAACCCGATGGACCAGCGTGGCACCGACACGTACTGGACCGGCAAGGGCCTCGGGCGGGCCGCCCGGATCGCCGAGATCGCCGACCTGGTCGGTGACACCGAGACGCGTACCGCCGCGCTGAACGCCATCCGGTCCACGCTGAACGACTGGTTCACCGCCACCCCCGGCAAGACAGCCCGGGTCTTCTACTACGACCGGAACTGGGGCACCCTGATCGGCTACCCCGCGTCGTACGGCTCCGACCAGGAGCTCAACGACCACCACTTCCACTACGGGTACTTCATCGCGGCCGCCGCCACGCTGGCCAAGTTCGACCCGACCTGGGCCACCACCGCTCAGTACGGCGGCATGGTGGACCTGCTCATCCGGGACGCCAACAACTACAGCCGCGAGGACAGCCGCTTCCCCTACCTGCGGGACTTCGACATCTACGCCGGGCACGACTGGGCCTCCGGGCACGGCTCGTTCGCCGCCGGCAACAACCAGGAGTCGTCGTCGGAGGGGATGAACTTCGCCAACGCCCTCATCCAGTGGGGACAGGCCACCGGCAACACCGCCGTCCGGGACGCCGGCATGTTCATGTACACCACCCAGGCGGCGGCGATCCAGCAGTACTGGTTCGACGTCGACGACGAGAACTTCCCGGCCGCGTTCGGGCATTCGACGGTCGGCATGGTCTGGGGCGACGGTGGCGCGTACTCCACCTGGTTCAGCGCCGACCCGGAGATGATCCAGGGCATCAACATGCTGCCGGTCACCGGCGGCCACCTCTACCTGGGTTACCGCCCGGCCTACCCCCGGACCAACTACGCCGAACTGGTCCGCAACAACGGCGGCGAACCCACGGTCTGGCAGGACATCCTCTGGCAGTTCCTGGCCCTCGGCGACCCCGACGCGGCACTGACCAGGCTGCGGGCCAACCCCGGCTACACGCCGGAGGAGGGCGAGAGCCGCGCCCACACGTTCCACTGGATCCGCAACCTGGCGGCACTGGGCCAGGTGGACACCGGCGTCACCGCGAACCACCCGCTGGCCGCCGTCTTCACCCGCAACGGCGCCCGCACGTACGTGGCCAGCAACATCACCGCCGCGCCGCTGACGGTGACCTGGTCCGACGGCACCCGGCTGACGGTCGCGGCCGGACGGACGGCGACCACCGGGGCGTACACGTGGAGCGGCGGCAACGCCAACGGCGGCGCGAATCCGAGCCCGACGCCGACCAGCCCGACGCCGAGCCCGACACCCACCACCCCGAGCCCGACACCGACCACGCCCCCGCCCAGCGGCTCACCGACGCGGTACCTGCTCCCCGGCGGTGGCCTGGGGGCGGCCGGCGGCACGGCGACCACCACGGTGGCCGGCGCCGGCGGCACCAACCACGACGGCACGCCGACCAACCCGGTGGTCTTCACCGCTACCGGGCTGACCATGGCGTACTCGGGTGGGCAGACCCGGTTCGACCTCTTCCTCGACGCCGGCTCGGCCGTCGGCAACGGGGTGCAGGCGCGGGTCTCCTACGACCTGACCGGTGACGGGACCGTCGACCGGATGGAGACGTACCGCTACTTCGCCACCGACCCGGTCGCCGGCTACGAGCACTACACCCAGAACGCCGGGCTGCTCTCCGCCACCGGCGCCCTCGGCAACCTGTCCAACGGCACGGTGAAGGTGGAGGTCTGGTCCGCCATCGGCACGAACCCGACCACCCTCGGCATCGGCGACCGCTCCGTCGTCACGCTGCCGTACGCCTGATCCGGCGTACCTATCACCAGCCCGCGCCGCCGGTCGTACTCCCGACCGGCGGCGCGGGCGCGTAGTTTGCAGGTCATGACCGCCCGGGATCCCATCGCCGACCTGCGCCGGATCGCGTTCCTGCTGGAACGGGCCAACGAGGCCACCTACCGGGTCCGGGCGTTCCGATCGGCGGCGAAGGCCCTGGCCGAGCTGCCGGCGAAGGAGGTCGCCGAGCGCGCCCGCACCGGCAAGCTCACCGAGCTGACCGGGGTCGGCGACGTCACGGCCCGCTGCGTCGCCGAGTCGCTGGCCGGCGAGGAGCCGGTCTACCTGCGCCGGCTGGTCGCCACCGAGGGCACCGACCTGGACGCCGCGGCCACCGCGCTGCGGACCGCGCTGCGCGGCGACTGCCACACCCACTCCGACTGGTCCGACGGGGGGTCGCCGATCGAGGAGATGGCGCTCGCCGCGGTCGAGCTGGGTCACGAGTACGTGGTGCTGACCGACCACTCGCCGCGGCTCAAGGTGGCCCGGGGCCTCACCGCGGACCGCCTGCGCAAGCAGCTCGACCACGTCGCGGCGGTGAACGAGGCCCTGCCCGCGGGGTTCCGCATCCTCACCGGCATCGAGGTGGACATCCTCGCCGACGGCTCGCTCGACCAGACCGACGAGCTGCTGGCCCGGCTGGACGTGGTGGTCGGCTCGGTGCACAGCGGGCTGAACGACGAGCGGGCGAAGATGACCCGCCGGATGCTGGCCGCGATCGACAACCCGCACCTGGACATCCTCGGCCACTGCACCGGGCGGATGGTGTCGTCCCGCCCGGCCGGGGTGAAGGGTCCGGGTGACCGCGCGCACCGGCCGCGTACCCGGGGCGAGAGCGACTTCGACGCGGACGCGGTCTTCGCCGCGTGCGCCGAGCGCGGCGTGGCCGTCGAGATCAACTCCCGGCCGGAGCGGCAGGACCCGCCGAAGCGGCTGATCCGCCGGGCCCTGGAGGCCGGCTGCCGGTTCGCCATCAACACCGACGCGCACGCGCCGGGGCAGCTGGACTGGCAGCGGTTCGGCTGCGAGCGGGCGGCGCTCTGCGGCGTCCCCGCCGACCGGGTGGTCAACACCTGGCCGGCCGACCGCCTGCTCAAATGGGCCCGCACCCGCCGCTGACCGCCCCGGCCAGATGGAGGGGGCCGCGACGTCGCCGAAACGGCGGTGTCCGCGAGCCGGGACACCGCCGTTTCGCCGCGATGGAGTGGATCAGTGTCGGACCGGCACGACGCCAGGTCCGGGCCGGCGGGGTCAGCGGGCGGCGGGCTCCGCGGCCGGAACGGCGGGGATGCCGGTGACGGCTTCGGCGCGCGGGCGGCGCCGGCCGACCAGGCCCTGCGTCACCGCGACGCCGAGCAGCACCACCAGGGCTCCGACGGGCTGGTGCCAGTTCAGCCGCTCGTCGAGCACCACCGCGCCGATCAGCACCGCGAAGATCGGGATCAGGTAGGTCACCGTGGAGGCGGTGCTCGCACCGGCCACCCGGATGTTGCGCAGGTTGATCACGAACGCCAGCCCGGTGCCGAGGGCGCCGAGCGTGAGCACGCTGCCCACCACCGGCGCCGACAGCTCGGTCGGCACCGGCGGCGCCCCGACCAGCAGCGGACCGACCACCGCGAGCTGCGCCGTCGCCACCAGCAGCTGCGCTGCGGAGAGCGACAGCCCGGAGTACGCGCTGCCGGCGATGAACTTCTTCTGGTACGGGATGGCCACGCCGTAGCAGGCCGCCGCGCCGAAGCACATCAGCTGGCCGGTGAAGTGCGAGCCGCCGACGCCCTCCCAGACGCCGAGCACCACCAGCACGCCGAGGAAGCCCAGCCCGAGCCCGACCGCCCGGCGCGCGGTCAGCCGCTCGGTGCGGAAGGCCAGCACCGCCAGCGGCAGCACGATGAGCGGCGTGGTGGCGTTCCAGATGCCGGCGAGCATCGACTCGACGCGCTGCTCGCCGTAGCCGAAGAGGGTGAACGGGAGCGCCACCCCGAACGCGGCGACCACGACCAGGTGCGCCCAGACCCGGGGCTCGCGGGGCAGCCGGTCGCGGAGCACGGCGAGCACCACCAGCAGGGTGAGCGCGCCGGTGGCCACCCGGTAGAGGGTGAGATGCAGCGGGTGCAGCTCCTCGATGCCGACCTTGATGAAGAGGAAGCTCGCACCCCAGATCGCGGCGAGCGCCAGGAAGCCGGGCAGCCAACTGCGCAGCGGCGCCCGGTCAGGGGTCACATGGGTGGTCACCCCTGACACTCTGCCGCAGGGGTACGACGATGTCCCGCGAAAATCGGACGCCGTGTCGACCGCCACAGCGGTCCCGCCACCGCGCCGTCGTCGACCGGTCGAGCCGGCGCGGGATCACCCAGGAACCCCGGCGGCGCACCGTCGTTGATCAGCCGGGAGGGGTGAGGCGTTGATGCTGCTGACGCGCGGGTCGGATCCGGTGCTCGACCTCGACGGCGGGTGGACGGTGCAGCGCGCGGAACGTCACCTGCGGGTCGGTGAGCTGGCCGGCGCCCGGCACGAGTGCGTCGACGGCCGGCTGGTGGTCACCCCGTTCCCGCCGGCCATCGAGAGCATCGCGATGGCGAGCCTGGCGAGCGCCCTGGTGCCGGCGGCCGAGGCGACCGGGCGGCACGTGCTCGGCCGGGTCAACCTGACCTTCTCGCCGACCTGCTGGATCCAGCCGGACGTCACCGTGCTGCACACCCTTCCCGCCACCGACGAGGAGGAACGGTGGGTGCCGGCGCAGCTGTGCGCCCTGGCCGTGGAGTTCGTCCGGCCCGGCGGGCCGGCGCCGGGCGGGGCGGACAAGCGGCGCCGCTGCGCCGAGGGCGGCGTGCCGTACTTCATGCGGGTGGAGATCGGCGGCTGGATGCGCCGGGTGGCGGTGGAGCTGTTCGGCCTCGACGGCGACGGGCACTACGTGCGCACCGCGCGGGCGGTCGGCGGGCAGCGGCTGCGCGCCCGGTCGCCGTTTCCGATCGACGTCGACCCGGCGCGACTGCTGCCCCGGACATGCCAAACACGCTCGACATCAGGGTCGGTCGGTCACGTAGGGTCGCAGCGTGGGACGAATCGATGACCTCGCGAACCGCTACGTGGCCGACTGGGCCCCGCTGAGCCCGACCGGCGCCACCTACGTCGGCATCGCCGGCTACGACGACCAGCTCGACGACCTCTCCCCGGCCGGCTACGAGGCCCGGGCCGAGCTGACCCGGCGCACCCTCGCCGACCTCGACGTGACCGAGCCGGACACGGAGACCGAGCGGACGGCCAGGGAGGCCATGCAGGAACGCCTCGGCCTGGACCTCGCCCGGTACGACGCGGGTGAGGTGACCAGCGAGGTCAACGTGATCGCCAGCGGGCTGCACGAGATCCGCATGGTCTTCGACCTGATGCCGACCGAGGGTGAGGCCGCCCAGGCCAACATCGCCGCCCGGCTCAACCGGTTCGCCACGACGCTGGAGGGCTACAAGACCACCCTGCGCGAGGCGGCCGCCGCCGGCCAGATCAGCTCGAAGGTGCAGCTGGTCGAGGTGGCCAAGCAGTGCGACGTCTGGACCGACCCGGACGGCGACAACTTCTTCCACGGCCTGGTGGAGCGGCTCGGCGTGGAGGGCACCCTCGGTGCCGACCTGCGCCGGGGCGCCGCGTCCGCCACCGCCGCCACCGCCGAGTTCGGCCAGTTCCTCCGCACCGAGCTGGCCCCGCAGGGCCGGGACAAGCAGGCCGCCGGCCGGGAGCGGTACGAGCTGGCCTCCCAGTACTTCCTCGGCGCGAAGGTCGACCTCGACGAGACGTACGCCTGGGGTTTCGCGGAGCTGGCCCGCCTGGAGGCCGAGATGCGGACGCTGGCCGCGAGGATCGTCGGCCCGGGCGCGACCATCGACGAGGCGGTGGCCGCGCTCGACGCCGACCCGGCCCGGACCATCAAGGGCAAGGAGGCGTTCCGGGACTGGATGCAGGCGCTGGCCGACAAGGCCATCAGCGACCTGCACGGCACCCACTTCGACATCCCGGAGCAGGTCCGCCGGATCGAGTGCTGCCTGGCGCCGACCAGCGACGGGGCGATCTACTACACCGGGCCGAGCGAGGACTTCTCCCGCCCTGGGCGGATGTGGTGGGCGGTGCCGCAGGGCATCACCGACTTCTCCACCTGGCGCGAGGTGACCACCGTCTACCACGAGGGCGTGCCGGGGCACCACCTCCAGGTGGCGCAGACGGCGGTCCGGGCCGAGCTGCTCAACCGCTGGCAGCGGCTGCTCTGCTGGGTCTCCGGGCACGGCGAGGGCTGGGCCCTCTACTCCGAGCGGCTGATGGACGACCTGGGCTACCTGGAGGATCCGGGCGACAAGCTCGGCATGCTCGACGGGCAGGCCATGCGGGCGGCCCGCGTGATCGTTGACATCGGCATGCACCTCGAGCTGGAGATCCCGAAGGACAATCCCTTCGACTTCCACCCGGGCGAGCGGTGGACGCCGGAGCTGGGCTGGGAGTTCATGCGGGCGCACTGCCGGGTGCCGGACGAGAACCTGCGCTTCGAGCTCAACCGCTACCTGGGTTGGCCGGGGCAGGCGCCGTCGTACAAGGTGGGCGAGCGGATCTGGCTCCAGGCCCGCGAGGAGGCGAAGGCCCGCAAGGGTGCCGACTTCGACCTCAAGGAGTTCCACCGGCAGGCGCTCGACCTCGGCTCGCTGGGGCTCGACCCGCTGCGCAAGGCGCTGGCCCGCCTCTAGGGCCTGCGTCAAAGCCCTGACCGGCCTGCGGCGGGCCCAGGCGACGCGGCTCGACCGAGGGCTTTTGGCACCGGCCCTGGGTGCGGTGCCGGGGGCGGGCGGGACGGCCCGCCCCCGGTCACCAGGGTGGTGGGACGAAGGTCAGGGGAGAGTGAGCTTCAGCGCCGGCCGGGCGGTCAGCGTGTTCGAGTCGACGAACGCCAGGTCGATCACCGGGTCGGTGAAGGTGACCGAGATCGGCAGGGTGACCGGGATGCCGTCCGGGAACGGCAGGTCCGGCGTCAGCGTGATCTTGATGCCGAGCAGCCGGCCGACGAAACGGGTGGCGTAGAACGCCACGTCGCCCTGCACGGTGAGCCGGTCGGTGACGTACTGCTGGTTGCGCCCCGCCGGGCCGTCCGCCACCAGCTTGAAGTCGTCGGTGACCGCCTTGCTCATGCTGAACTTCAGCGCCTTGAGCGTGCCGTTCGCGGTCGGCAGGTCGACGATCCCCTCGAACCGCAACGAGCTCATGGTGACCGAGGAGCCGGTCAACTTGGACGGCTGCTGGTCCACCGTCGGCTGCCCCGGCTCGGGGGCGATCCGCGGCAGCAGCTTGCCGGGCTCGACCTGGCCGGGCCGGCTCGGCTGACTCGGCCGACTCGGCGCGCAGCCGGTACGGCTCGACGTCCGACCGGTGGGGGTCGGACTGGCGGTCGGCGCGGCCGCCTTCGCGCTCGGTGTCGGGCTGGCCGAGGGGCTGGCGCTCGGCTCCTCACGCCCGCCCCCGGTGAAGAGGTCACCGATCCCGCGCAGGATGTCGCCGAGCACGCCGCCGTCGCGGGTGGGGGTCGGCGACGGGCTCGCGCTGGCCGACGGCGTGGCGGTCGGCGCGCTCCGGCTGGGGGTGGCGGAGGGGATGGCGGCCGGCGCGGACGGGCAGGTGGTGGTCGCGGCGGGAACGGGGACCGCCGGGGCGGCCTGCACCGATGACGGGCGGGTGGCGACCAGCCCGGCGGCGGAGAGGCCGAGCACCACCAGCGCCATGGCGAAGTAGCGCGGGTCGCGGGGCCCGGCCGGCGGGGCGTCGTAGCCGGTCGGAGCCGGGGCGGGACGTTCCGGCTCGTACGCCGGCGCGCCGCCGCGCTGGTGGGGCAGGGTCGGCAGCAACTCGTCCGCCAGCGTGGGGTCGTCGGATCCGGCGGTGTCCCGGTCCTCGTCACCCGGGGCGTCCACCGCGGTGGTGGGGGTATCGGTCGACCGGATCGGCGTCCAGGCGAAGCCGAGGGCGCTGCCGACCATGCCGAGCAGCAGGCCGACGAAGAAGCCGCCGAGGTTGAGACCCATCAGCGAGTAGATCGTGGTGACCGCGGCGACGATCGAGTAGAAGAGCCGCTGCCCCGGGCTGAACCAGAGCAGCAGCCCGCAGGTGAGCAGGATGACGGGGATCAGCAGCGAGTAGAGCCCGGTGGCTCCGGAGTGGAAGCTCAGGCCGTTGAGCGTCATCCGGGTGGAGGCGAACATCTCCACCCCGGCCAGCGCGGTGAGCAGGCCGCCCCAGAACGGCCGGGTCCGTCGCCAGCGGCGGAACCCCCGCCAGGCCCGGCCGAGGCCACCGGCGCGGACGTGTTGCGGTTCGGCGGTTGTCACGTACTCCTCCTCCTGGCGGAGCGGGGGAACGAGGGACCGGGACGTGGCCCGCGGCGCGTGCCCGCCGCGGGCCACGCTTCAGCTCAGAAGCATTCCTTGCCCTTGGCGGCGTCCCCGACGTTGACCTTCAGGCGGAGGCCGGTCAGGTTGAAGGTGGCCGCCGTGGTGTAGCGGGACACCTGCTCCAGGCCGGTGATGGTGACGTGCTGGGCGTCCTGGCCGAACGAGCCGGCCTGCGCCGACGCGTTCAGGTCTTTGGCGTCGCGGCCGATCCTGATGTTGGTGAACGTCGCGTTGCCGTCCAGGCTGTCCATCGCGATCAGCATGTCCTTGGCGGTCGCCGGCTTGTCGTCACCGGCGTTGATGGTGAGGACCACCGGCAGGCCGGGCAGGTCGGCCCGGACCGACTGGCAGAGCTTGTACAGCTCGGCGCTGCTGATCTCGGAGAGGGCGACGGGGTGGACCTTGCCGTTCTTCTCCTTGACGATGCCGCCGTACTGCTTGAAGCCGTCGCCCTCCAGGCGCTCGGCACCGATCTTGAAGGTCTGGCCGGAGACGGTGATGTCGGACGCGATGGCGCCGGACTGCATGCCGAACAGGACAGCGCCGGCGGCTGCGGTCGCGGGCACCATCATCGCGGCGAAACGCCGCCACCGGGTCCGTCCCGGGTTCTCGATCCGATCCTGCACGGGTTCCTCCTGGGTGGGGGGCGGTGCTCTTCGGGGTGGTGGTGTGTGCCGGTCGGTGGACGGGGGGCGTTGCGGGCCGGGCCATGTCACCTGTTACCGGCGGGTAACGAACGTGCGCATGATGGTGCACCCGGTGAGGCGTGGGTCACAAGACCCCACCTACGGTCCCGTAACTTGTGGACCACCCGCAGATCGACTGTCGTCACCCACGGTGGAACGAGACCCCGGACCCACGATCGGATCAAGCCCTCAAAAGGGGCATTCCGCCGCCGCATCGGTGACTCAGCGCAGTCAAACCATCGACAAGTTACGATTAAGTAACAAGTGCCGAGCGTGACGATGCGAACGCGAAAAGAGAGGGCGGGTCGACGAATCGACCCGCCCTCTTCGGAGTGCTACCGCGTCAGTGCTTCTCCCGCTCGCCCGACGCCGGCCGCTGGGCCGGCACCGTCGGCTCGTCGTCCGCGCGCCAGTTCGTCGACGCGGGCGGGATCTCGTCGGTCAGCGGTCCACCCTCGGCGGACTGCCGGTTCTCCACGGACTCATCCTGTCGCGTCGGCGCCTCGACCGGCGCCGGGGCGTCGTCCGCCCGGTGACGCGCGGCGGCGGACGCCCGGCGGCCGGCGATGACCAACCAGAGGCCCACCAGCAGCAGCAGCGCGCCGAGGACCGCCAGGGCGATCGGGAGCGTACGGCTGATGAGCTGGAGCTTGTCCCGAGTCTCCCCGGCCGACTTGGTGCTGTTGGCGATGGTCGCGTCGTCGTAGACGAAGTCCGCGTCCAGCAGGGTGACGGTGCTGCCCTGGTCCGGCACGAAGGTCTTCTTCTGCTGCTCGCGCACCTTCACGAAGTTGCCGCTGGTCGGCTCGACCCAGATCGTGCGGGTGTTGGTGTAGGTGACCTTGCCGGTGGTGGCACCCGGTGCCAGGGCGTTGGCCAGCGCGGTGAGCGAGCCGGCCGCCGTGTTCAGCTCGGTCTCCGGGATCGTCTGCACGTACCGGTACGCGTCGGTGCCGTTGACCTTCTCGGTGCCGTCGAACTCGATCGGCAGCCCCTTGCGCAGGTCACGGTCGAAGTAGACGTAGTCCTTCTTGTCCGCGTTGAAGGGGAACTTGTAGGTCTGCCCCTCGAAGGTCACCGAGTCGTTCTCGCTGGCCTCGCCGTCGGTGTCGAGGAACTGCTTGTCCCATTTCCGCGCCGCCGCCGTCTCGCGGTCGAGCGCCAACTCGGCCGAGTACAGGCTGACGTCCGAGTTGTTGTCGGTGCGGACCACCCGGCCGTACGCCTGCCAGACCACCGCCTCGCCGGCCAGGTCGCCGGTCATCTCCTTCTCGGTCGTCGACGCCTGCGGGACCACCTCGGTGGTCGCCTTCAGCGTGCCGGTCTGGATCGTCGGCTTGCCACCGACGACCTGCATGAACGTGGCGTTCTCGGCGACCGCGACGCTGGCTTTGAGGCAGCCGTCCGGCTTGCCCTCGGCGTTGCAGAACGTCAAGTCGTACGGCAGCTTCGTCACCGACGGAGCCACGTAGTAGGCCGTTCCCGCAGCGACTGCGAGAGACAAGACGCCGATGCCGAACAGCACGGCACCCAGGCGAGCCTTCACTGATCCTCCCCAACAAAGACGGTCAGCCGGTGTCCGGCGAGCGGTCGGTCTGTAAAACTGGGCCGCACGTTACTCCCGAGTCACATATCAACGCGACCCTCTGGACGGCTGATGTCTGCTCCGATCCCCGATCAGGTTCTGCGGCGACTGCCCGCGCTCGACGCGGTCCGGGTCATCGGCGCGCTCGCCGTCGTCGGTCACCACGTCGGTTTCGCCACCGGACGCAACACCGGCGACGCCGCCTTCGGCGCCTGGTTGTCCCGGCTCGACGTGGGTGTCGCCGTGTTCTTCGTCCTCTCGGGGTTCCTGCTCTTCCGGCCGTACGCACACGCGCAGGCAACGTACCAGCGTCCCCCCGCTGCCGGTAGATACCTCTGGCGGCGCGCCACCCGGATCCTGCCCGCCTACTGGGTGGCGGTGGTGGTCTGCCTGCTGGTGCTGCCGCACAACCGGGACGCGACGACCGGCGACTGGCTGCGGCACGCCACACTGACGCAGATCTACCAGCACGGGCAGCTCAAGCACGGCATCAGCCAGACCTGGAGTCTCGCCACCGAGGTCACCTTCTACCTGCTCCTGCCGATGCTCGCCGCGCTGCTGCTGGGCCGGCGCCCCCGCCCGGACCGGGTGTCCAGGATCGCGGTGGCCGCGCTGGTGGTGACCGGGGCGTGGGTCGCGCTGATGCACCTGGGCCTGCTCAGCCTCGGCCTGCACACCATGTGGCTGCCGTCGTACGCCGGCTGGTTCGGCGCCGGCATGGCGCTGGCCAGCGCGCACGTCGCACTGCGCACCGGCACCGGTGTCCGCTGGCGGTGGCTGGACGACCTCGGCCGCGCCCCGCTGGCCTGCTGGGCGATCGCCCTGGCCGCGCTGGCCGTCGCCACCACCCCGGTCACCGGCCCGCGCGACCTGGCCGAGCCCACCGCCGGCGAGTTCGCCACCAAGCTGGTCCTCTACCTGGTCGTCGCGGTCATGCTGATCATCCCGGTCGCGTTCGGCCCGCAGACCCGCACCAAGAGCGTCTTCGACAGCGTCCTCGGCCGGTGGCTCGGCCGGGTGTCGTACGGGCTCTTCCTCTGGCACCCGTTCGTGCTGGAGGGCATCTACCTCGTCGACGACCGGCCGGAGTTCACCGGCGACCCGCTCGGCACCTTCGCGCTCACCGTCGCCGGTGGGCTGGTCCTCGCCGCGGTCAGCTACTACGCGGTGGAGAAGCCCTTCCAGCGGTGGGGCGCTCAGTGGCCGCGCCGGAAGCGGCGCAGCACCAGCGAGAGCCAGAGCAGCGTGACGGTGGCGACCGCGGCCAACTGAGGCTGCCACGCGGTGTGCCCGCCACCGGTCGCCACGAACCACCCGGCGACCGCGAAGCAGGCCACCGGCAGCCAGCGCACGGTGCCCCTGCGCAGCCGGTGCATCCCGCGCCGGTCCGGCGGATGCAGGTGCGGCTCCAGCATCCGCCCGGCGAGCACGCCGACGAACACCAGCAGCGCCACACCGACCGCCGCCGGACCGCCCACCAGCAGCAACGCGCCGCCACCGACGAGCGCGGCGAGGAACCGGCCGCGCCGGCGGCGGGCCACGGCGGGCACCCGTGCCGGAGTACGCCTCGACGGCAGCACGGCCAGCACCGCGATCCCGGCGAGCAGCACCGCCCCGGCGCCGAGCGCCAGCACGTACCCGTCGTCCGGGGCGAAGCGGAGCTCCACCTTCCCGCGGTATCCCGCGGGCACCAGCCAGCCCTGCTGCCAGCCGTCCACCACGAACGGAGTCAGTGTCTTCCCGCCCGCGGTGGCGACCCAGCCGGCGTTCGCGTTCTCCCGCAGGGCCAGCACCCGCTCGCCGGCGTAGCCGGTGAGGTGCAGGTCCCGGCGGGTGGCGGACCAGCCGTCGATGCGTACCGCCGTCCGGGTGGCCGCCGGCTCCCCGGTGCCGGCCGCCGCACCACCGGTGGCCCCCGGCGTCGCCCCCAGCGGGGTGAGGGTGAGCTGCGTCGGCACGGCGAGGCGAGTGCCCGCCGCCAGCAGCCGGGTCTCGCCGAGGGCCAGCTGCAGCGGCTCCCGGGCGCCCGGACCGCAGAGAACGGCGTTCACCTCGCGCATCTCCAGCAGGTCGCGACGGTTGGCCACCAGCGCCGTCTGGCGCTCTTCGCCGGCCACCGAGACGGTGGGGCCGCTGCCGCAGGGCAGGACGACCCGCTTGAGGGGGTCGGCCCGGGTCACCGGGGTGGCCGGCAGCACGGTCAGCTCTCCCACCCCGACCGACAGGTTCCGGGTGAGCCGCCGGTACGGGTCGTACGAGCGGGCGGGGACGATGTCCGAGATCAGCACGGTGATCTCGTCGCTGCGCAGGGGCCGGTCGAAGAGGATCGTGCCGCCCGCGTCCAGCGCCCCGCCGCGCATTCCCTCGTCGCCGATCACGGTGACCCGCCACGGGCGGGCCGCCGCCGCGGTGGGCGGCAGGGCCATCCGCAGCCCGGTGATCGTGCGCGGCTTCGGCCAGGTGATCCGCAGCCACGGCTGCTGGTCGGAGTCGGCGGCGTACCAGGTGGTCGAACCGTCACCGTCGACCACCGCACCGGGCCGGGCGGCCGGGTCGGGCACGCCGACGGTCGAGGCGGCGATCGTCGGGGTGACCCCGGTGGTCACTACCGCCGCGCCACCGGCGTCGAGCAGCGCGTTGAGTGCCGCCCCCGGCCTCGGCCGGGCCCGGAGGGCGACCTGGTAGCCGGCGGCGACCGGCAGGTCCACGGTGCGGTCGATCTTGTCGGAGTCCTCGGAGGTCCGCACCAGCCCACCGTCGCAGATCGGCCGTCCCCGGTCGAAGACGCATGCCGGCACGGACGGCGCGGCGGTGAGCACCATCGAGGCGGGCGCGTCGGTGGCCGGCGGGGACGGCAGGACGAGGGTACGGGCTGCCCGCACGCCAGGGATGGTGAGCTCGGAGATGCCCACCCCGCCGAAGCCGGCCCGCACGTCGAAGACCTGCTCGACGGTGACCCGGACGACCCGCGTCGGGTAGCCGTCGGGCAGGGCGACGTCCAGGACCCGGCCGGAGGTCTCCACCGTGGTCTGCTGCCGCCCGGCGGTCACGGTGACCTTGGTGGGCAGCGAGTCGGCCCCGGTGTCGAAGGTGATCCGCAGGTTGCGGACGACCTGGGGCTGGAGCAGCTCCACCTCGAACCACTGCCCGGTCGCCACCGTGCCCGGTGCGGACCGCCAGGACGTGCTCAGGTCACCGTCGACGGCCGCGTACGGCTGGTGCTCGGGGCGGGCGCCGCCCAGCGGCTGCGCCTGCGACCAGGCGCTGGACGCGGAGACCCCGCCGATGCCGAGGTACCGCACCACGGTCGACGCCGCATCGCCCCAGTCCGGCAGGTAGTCCCGGGCCGGGGCGTCGAGGCGGGGCCGCTCGCCCGGGGTCAGGGTGGCTGAGGCGTTGTCGTGCTGCTGCCCGAAGGCGACCTCGCGGCGGCGCAGCCCGTCGGTGAGCGTGACCGGCGTGTCGCCGAGCTGGGCCGGACGGTCGCCGGCGAGCACCGTCGGCGCGTCGGAGAGCCGGCCGGACGCGGCCAGCGGCAGCAGTGACTCCGCCCCGCCCACCACGGTGGTCACGTCGTCCGCGTCGTACGCGACGACCGCGTCGACGGAGCGGCGTACCTCGAACACCTCCAGCGCCCGGACCTTGGCGTCCAGACCACGGTCGACGAAGTTGCCGGGGAGCCAGCCACCGCCGACCTCGGGCCCGAACCCGCGGACGGGGGCGATGCCGGGCGAGCGGAGCAGCGCCTGGCGCACCACCACCGGCTGGGTGGCGCCGCTGCGGCCGTAGTCGAGGTCGGAGCGGAGCAGCAGGTATCGCACTCCGGAGCGGGCGAGCAGGTCGGCCAGGCCGGCCGAGCCCTGCCCGTTGGCCAACGCCGACTCCACCGCGTCGAGCAGCCGGATGGTGCCGGGCGGAGTGAGCGGCACCGAGCTGCGCACCGCCCAGGGGCGTTCCAGCAGCGGTTGGGTGATCTCGTCGCTCGGGCTGCCCCAGAGGTAGCGGGGGAACCGTGCGGCGGGCACCACCAGCACGCGGTCGTCGCCGACGTTGCGGTCCAGCCAGGTCGTCGCCGCCTGCCAGTATCCGGGGACGTCGCGGAAGCTGCCCGCTGCGGCCAGCCCGCCGCCGAGCGCCGGGGCCGCCACCGCGCCGACCGCCACCAGGGCCGTCCCGGTGACCAGGGCGGCGCGCAGCCGGACCGGCTGCAGGAGGCGGGGCAGCAGGGCGGCCAGCTCGGGGCGGTCCCCGGTACGGGCGGCCCGCAGCACCAGCCCGACCAGGTGGGCCAGGCCGAGGATGAGCGGCAGCCGGAGCACCACGTCGAACTTGTGCACGTTGCGCAGCGGCGCGCCCGCCGCGTCGAGGAAGGTGCGTTGGGTCTGCGCGCCCAAGCCGTCGAGCTGCCCGACGTGGCCGAGCCCGACCAGCGCCAGCCCGACCAGCAGCCCGGTGACCAGGAAGCGCCGGTACGGCATGCCGCGCCGGGCCAGCCCGGCGATGCCGAGACCGGCCACCACCAGCGTGGCGACCACCAGCGGCTGCTCGGTGGCCAGCCGCCAGCCGGCCGTCCACGGCGGCCCGTACGCCCCGTTGAGGTACGCGTGCCAGTGCGACGCGCCGCGCAGCACGGTGGTGGTGTCGGTCGGCGCGGTGGTCACCGGCGCGGTCTCGATGTAGTCCAGGAAGGGTGGGCTGAACCGGCCGAGCAGCAGCAGCGGCACCAGCCACCAGGCGGTCGCCGCCGCCACGGCCAGCCCCCAGGCGAACAGGGCCTTCACCCGCAGCCGGAACGGATGCAGGCCGACCAGCCAGAGCGCGGCCAGCGGCACCACCGCCAGCACCGCGGTCGCGTTGACCCCGCCCGCGCAGGCCACCACCAGCGCCGACCGGGTCACCGCCCGGCGCACCGACGCCCCCCGCGCCAGCCCGACCAGCGGGACGAGCACCCAGGGCGCGATGGCGCTGGGCCACGCCTCGACCGAGATGGGGCCCAGCTCGGTGAGCAGCCGGGGGGAGAGCGCGAAGGCCACGCCGGCGAGCAGCCGGGCCCACGGGGTGCCGATGTGCAGTCGCTCGGCGAGCCGGACCACGCCGGTGCAGGCCACTGTCATCACCAGCGCCCACCAGAGCCGCTGCACCACCCAGGCGGGCAGGGCCAGCAGCTTGCCGGCCAGGAAGAACGGGCCCATCGGCCAGAGGTAGCCGTACGCCTGGTTCTGGAGCTGGCCGAAGGTCCCGTCCGGGTCCCAGACGTGCAGGGACCGGGTCAGCCATCCGGCCGGATCGATGGCGAGGTCGACCTTGGTGTCGATGACCACCAGCCCGGGGTCCTGGAGGAACGCGAGGGCGGACAAAGCCACACAGACCGCGACCAAGCGAAGGCGCCACACCATTCTCGGCGTGGTGTCCGGCCTCTCGGCCGGCCCCGGGCGGCCCGGCGACTGCAGCATCTCGTCTCCGATCGGGCATTGCGGCTTTCGTGACGCAGCCCATAGTGTGACGCGACTGTGAAGATTACTCGGCAGTAGGAGTGAGCGTTGGAAGCACCGGCTGCCGCCACCACCCGGCACGTACTGTTCCTCAACTGGAGAGACACCCGGAATCCGGAGGGCGGCGGATCGGAGGTCTACGTCGAACGGATCGCCGGGGAACTCGTCCGGCGCGGTCACCGGGCGACCCTGCTCTGCGCCACCCACACGGCGGGCCCCGCCGAGGAGACCACCGCCGACGGCGTACGGGTACTGCGCCGCGGCGGCCGGCATACGGTCTACCTGCGCGCCGCCCTGGTCTACCTGGCCGGCGCCCTCGGCTTCGGCCCGCTGAGCCGCCGGCAGGGCGGCCGGCCCGACCTGATCGTCGACGTCGGCAACGGCCTGCCCTTCCTCTCCGCCCTCTACGCCCGCCGCCCGGTGATCGCGCTGGTGCACCACGTGCACCGGGAGCAGTGGCCGGTGGTGCTCGGCCGCTGGCTCGCCAGCTTCGGCTGGTGGGTCGAGTCCTGGCTCGCCCCGCGCGTCTACCGCCGCTGCCAGTACGTCACGGTCTCCGCCGCCACCCGCGACGAGCTGGCCGGCCTCGGCATCGACCCGGCCCGGGTCGCCATCGTGCACAACGGCACGCCCGACATGACGGTCGGGCCGGTGACCCGCTCACCGCAGCCCTCCCTGGTGGCGCTCGGCCGGCTGGTCCCGCACAAGCAGGTCGAGGTCGCACTGCAGGCCCTCGCGCAGCTCGGCGACGAACTGCCCGGACTGCACCTGACCGTGGCCGGTCAGGGCTGGTGGGAGCCGCAGCTGCGCCAGCTCGCCGCCGACCTCGGGGTCAGCGACCGGGTCCGGTTCACCGGCTTCGTCACCGACACCGAGAAGCGGGAACTGCTCGCCGCCGCCTGGGTGGCGCTGACCCCGTCGCTCAAGGAGGGCTGGGGGCTGACCATCGTCGAGGCCGGCGCGGTCGGCACCCCGACGGTGGCGTTCCGGGGCGCGGGCGGGGTCGAGGAGGCGGTGGTCGACGGCGAGACCGGCCTGCTCGCCGACGACGTCGACGACTTCGTGGCGAAGGTACGGCTGCTGCTGACCGACGACGCCTACCGCAGCACGATGGGGGAGGCGGCCCGCGCCCACGCGGCCCGGTTCACCTGGCCGGTCTCGGGCGAAAAGTTCGCGGCCCTCGTGACGAGGGCCGCGAACGTGCCGGCGGGAGCGCCGGTGAAGCAGATGGAGCAGTCCTACTTGTTGCCGTAGATCAGCGGCAGGTTGGCACCACCGTCGCCGCTGCCGCCCGACTCGGTACGGGCGGCCTGCTCGGCCTCCGCCGCCTCGGACGCCGTCGTGCCGGTCAGTGTGGTGGCCAGCGCCACGGTGCCGAAGGCACCCAGAGCGATCGCGGCGACCGCGACCAGAACCAACGAGAGAGCACTGCGCATGGCGCTTTCTTCCTCCTCCTGAGCTGCGTGCGCGGGACGTTACCACCAAGTAGTCAGCGCCGGGAGGGCCGCGAGGCCGATCAATGAGGGCCCGTACGGCGGCCGGGTCAGCGGGCGGCGGGATTCTCGTAGAGGCTCAGCTCCGGTCCCGCGTACACCTCGCGCAGCCCGGTCAGGGCCGCCGGGTCGACCGGCCGACCCCTGGCGGTCCGCTGCACCACCACCCAGCGCACCCCGGTCGCGGTGACCGGGCCGCCCGCCCCGAGCACCCGCCCCACCTCCGCGGCACGCTGGTTCTCGCCGCTCACCTCGGTCGTACCCACCCAGAGCGTGTCGTCGACCAGCACGTCGGCGTCCACGTAGCGGGGCAGCGGGTCGAGCACCGTCCGCCCGCCGTTCCACGGGTAGGCCCGGTAGGCACCGAACGGCAGCGACAGGACCTCCCCCGGCTGCCCGTCCAAGCGCCGGGCGACGGCGTCCCAGTCCGCCGGGTACTGCACCGGCCGCAACCGGCCCGCCGCGCCGAACGCCAGGTCCGGCATGACCACCACCGGCAGCAGCAACGCCGCGCCGAGCAGCGCCCGGCCACCAGCCACCGCACCCCGGGTGGTCACCATGGCGGCCAGCCGCTCCGCGCCGAGCGCGCCGGCCAGGACCAGCAGCAACGCGTACGGCACGAGGAACTTCTGCCCGTCCCGGAGCAGCCCCGCCCCCGGCACCGTGGCGACCGCCCAGCCCAGCAGCGTGGCGAGCCCGGGCAGCACGCCGAGCAGCGCGGCGAGGAATCCGCCGGCGGCCAGCACCGCCAGCCGCGTCGCCACCCCCGCCGGCCAGCGCCGCCGCAGGGTCCGGAAGCCGAGCACCGCCAACGCCAGCAGCAGCACCGTGGCGACCGGGGCCAGCGGGGAGGACCGGCTCACCGGGGTGGTCTGCGCGTTCCAGATCCCCCCGGTGCCGGCCAACGCGCCCAGCACCCCGCTCCAGTTCTCCGCCCGGGCGGAGAAGGCCGCCACCCCGTCCGGGTCCGACCGCGCGTCCGCTCGCGTCAACGCGGTCACCAGCAGCCAGGGCAGGTTCAGCAGCAGCACCGCGCCCACGGCCAGGGCGGCCAGCCGGGCCGCCCCGCGCCGGGCGACCAGCACGGCGACGGTGACCAGGGCGACCACGCCGCCGGTCGGGGTCACCACCGCCGGCAGGGCCGCCAGCACCAGCCGGCGCAGCGCCTTCGGCCGCTGTTCGGGTACGGCGACCGCGGCGGCGACCAGCCAGGGCAGCGCACCGTACGCCAACAGCAGCCCCCAGTGCCCGATCAGCAGCCGCTCGGCCAGGTACGGCGTCCAGGTGTAGCCGACCGCGGCCACCGCCCGGGTGGCCGGGTGCCGCGCGGGCACCAGCCGGCCGGCCCCGATCGCGGCCGTCAGCAGGATCGCGGCGAGCGCCACCCGTTGCAGCAGCCAGCCCGGCGCCACCTGGCTGGCCAGCGAGATCAGCGCGTCCAGCGGCACCGCCCGGGGCAGCGACTCACCCGGGGCGACCAGCTCGGCCCGCCACGGCTGGTCCGGCACGAACACCATGTCGTAGCTCAGCACCAGACCGGGCGCCGCCAACGGGGCCAGCACCGCCACGGTGACGGCCAACCCGGTCGCGACGAGCATCGACCTCTCCCGCAGGGTTGACCTCCTCACTAGGCTGACCCGGCAAAAGGGCGCGCCGGCGTGGCGACACTGTACGCGCGCCCGGGCAGGCCCGGCGGAGCCGGCGACACGGGGCGGACATGGTGACAGGGTCGGACGACGAACAGGGCCGCGCGGCCGGGCTCGGCAGGGCCGGGGTCGCCGTCACCCTGGCCGGCGTCTTCGTCAACGGCCTGGCGTACGTGGTGCCCGTCCTCGGTGCCCGCCACCTCGACCCGGCCGGGCTGAGCGCGCTGGCCACCCTGCTGGCGCTCGGCGCGATCGGCGGCGTCGCCAGCACCGGCCTGCAGATCGCCGTGGCCGTGCACCGCGCGCGGCACGGGCGGGCCGCCACCACGCGCCCCACCCTGGTCACCGTATTTGTCACCGCCGCACTGCTGGCCGTGGTCCTCCCGGTCTCCGCCGTCGCGCTCCGGCTGACCGGCCCGGCGGTGCTGCTGCTGGGCGTGCTCACCGTCGCCGTGGTGGCGGCCGGCCGCTGGCTCGGGGAACTCCAGGGCGACCAGCGCTTCCTGCGCCTGGCCGTCGGGATGGCGCTGCTCGCCGCCGGCCGGTACGGCGGCATGATCGCCGGGCTGGCCCTCGGCGGCGGGCTGACCGGCGCCCTGCTGGCCGGCGCGGTCACCTCACTGCTGGTGCTGGCCCTGCTGGTCCGCCTCAACCGGGGGGCCGGCATCGACCCGGTCTCCCCGACGCTGGACTCCCGTACGGTGCTCACCGCCAGCGGCGCCACCCTCGCCATGCTGGTCGTCTCGTACGCGGACCTCCTGCTGGCCCGCCGGTACCTCCCGCCGGACGCCTCCGGCGTTTACGCCGTCGGCACCGTACTCACCAAGGGGGCGCTGTGGGCGCCGCAGGTGGTGACCGTGATCGCCCTGCCCCGGCTGGCCAAGGGCGACCGCCGTACGCTGCTCGCCGCGCTGGCGCTGGTCGGCGCGGCGGGCGCAACATTGGTGCTCGCCACCGCGGTCGCCGGCGGCCTCGCCTTCGGCCTGGCCGGCGGCGCCGAATACACCGCCTACGGCCGGTACGCGCCCCTCTTCGCCGCCACCGGCGCCCTGTACGCGCTGGTCTTCGTCCTGATCAATGCTCGGGTGGCGGCGTCCACGCGGTGGCCCTCCGCGCCGATCTGGGCCGCCACCGTCGCGTTCGTCGGCGCGGTCGCCACCGTCGTGCCGCACTCCGTCGCCGGGATCGCGGGCGCCGCCCTGGCCACAGCGGCGCTCACCACGGTGGTCACCGGGGCGATGACGATCCGCCGCGAACCGGACAGCACGTCCACTTCGACCCGTCCGGCCCCTACCGTGACGTCCGTGGGTCATGACACCCTGCGAGGTGGTTGACCAGTAGACGGGGGTTTCTGGTGGCGGTGGCCGACACGGGCCGAGGGACGGCCGGTGCCCGCCGGTCATCCCGCTGGCTGCTCGTCCTGTACGTGATCTGCCTGCTGGCGGCGACGCCCACCGGCGCACCGCGTCCGGTTGCCGGCAGCGGCCTCTCCGCCGACCGGCTGACCGCCCTCTTCGACAGCTACGGCGACACCTCCGGCCGGTGGACCGGCGCCGACCGCACGACCTCGGTACGGCTGCCCGACGGCCGGCTGCTCTGGCTCTTCTCCGACACGTTCCTCGGCCCGGTCAACCCGGACGGCTCGCGCCCGCGCACCGCGCCATTCGTCAACAACTCGGCGGTCGTGCAGCACGCCGACGGACTGGACGAGACCCTGCACGGCGGCACCCCCGACGAGCCGCGCGCCCTGATCCCGGCGCCGTCACCCGGGGAGTTCCACTGGATCGGTGACGCGCAGGTCGTCGGCGACACCCTCCAGGTGCTGGCCAACCGCTACCGGCGCACCGGTGCCGGCCCGCTCGACCACACCCTGCTCGGTACCTCGCTGGCCACCTTCGCCCTGCCCGCGCTCACCCCCACCGGGGTCCGACCCCTGCCCCTGGACGCCCGGATCTCCTGGGGGTCCAGCCTGCTGCGCGACGACGGCCACACCTACGTGTACGGCACCGAGGCGGCCGGCCAGTCCAAGTTCGCCCACCTGGCCCGCGTACGCGGGGACGACCTCGGCGGCCCGTGGGAGTTCTGGACCGGCGGTGGTTGGTCCACCGACGGCCGCGCCTCCGCCCGGGTGCTCAGCGGCGTCGGCACGGCCTACGGCGTGCAGCGGGTCGACGGGCGGTACGTGCTGGTCACCCACGAGAACAACCTGGTGTTCAGCGCCGACCTGGTGGCCTACTCGGCCGCCACGCCGACCGGCCCGTTCGACGGCCCCGACTACCTGTACCGCGCCCCGGAGACCGCCGCCGGTCACCTCGTCTACGACGCCGACCTGCATCCCGAACTGGCCCGCCCCGGCAAGCTCCTCGTCTCCTACAACGTCAACGACGTCGATGACGCGGTCACCTACGCCGACGCCGGTGTCTACCGCCCACGATTCGTCGAGGTCGACTGGCCGCGCCCCCGCCCCGACCGCGCGGACGTGCCCCCCGCGCCCACGACCCTCACCGCCCGACCGGGCGGCGCCGGCACCGCTGAGCTGACCTGGCCCGCCGTACGCACGGACAGTGAACTGCACTACCAGGTGCACCGCCGGGATGTCACCGCCGGCCATACCCACTTCGTCCGGATCGGCGAGCCGACCGCTGAGCCCCGCTTCTCCGCCGACTTCCTGGTCGACCGGCACGACTACGAGTTCCGGGTCACCACGGTCGGCCGGCGTGGCGAGAGCGCGCCCTCGCCGACCGGCCGGATGACCGCCAGCGTGCCGCCCCCGCCCCCGCCGACCGGCCTGCGCGCCCAACCCGGACGCTCCGGGGACGTCACCCTCACCTGGAACCCGATGCCCTTCGTCCAGCTCTTCCGGGTCCGGCAGCGTGACCTGACCACCGGGGAACGAACGTCGATCGGCACGTTCACCGGTACCCACACCACGGTCGAGTTCCTCCAGCACGCCAGGACGTACGAGTTCACCGTGGTCGCGGTCGGCGGCGGCGGCGACAGTCCGCCCTCCCCGCCGGTCCGCGCGACCGCGGTCGTCACACCCCCGGCCGCCCCGACCGGCCTCACTGCCATGGCGCGACCGGACGGGAGCGTCCGGCTGACCTGGCGGACACTCGGCCGCGGGGTCTCCTACCGGGTCCACCGACGCGACGTCAGCTGGGAGCAGGCGTACGCGCCGCCGGCGCTGGAGTCCGAGGCCAGCCACGTCGCCCGTCACCTGGAGCACGGCCGCGAGTACGAGTTCACGGTCAGCGCGGTGAACAGCGGTGGCGAGAGCCCTCAGGCCGACCCCGTTCGCATCCTGGCCCGCTACGCTCCGCCGGACGCCGCCCCGCGCGACGTGCGCGCCGAGGCCGGGCCGGGGAGCGTCAAGCTGTCCTGGCGCTCGTCCGTGTCGGGCGGCTGGCACCGGGTCTACCGGCGGGACCTGACCGTCGGGGAGCGCGACTTCACGGAGGAGGCGATTCCCACCCAGGGCACCCGCACCACAGTCGCGGGTTTGCGCAACGGCCACGAATACGAGTTCGCGGTGGCCGCCGCCAACCAGGGCGGCCCCGGCCCGCTCAGCGAACCCGTCCGGGCCACTCCGCGGCTCCCCACGCCGACCGGGCTCACCGGAACGGCCGGCGGGAACGGCGAGGTGCGGCTGAGCTGGGTGTCGGCGGGCCCGGGCCTGGCCTACCGGGTGCAGCTGCGTGACGCCACCGCCGGCGAGACCTGGCGGACCGATCCGTACCCGGTGCACGACACCCGGCACACCGCAGCGCTGCTGATCCGGGGCCACCGCTACGAGTTCCGGGTGGCCGCGACCGACGGGAAGACCGACGGGAAGACCAGCGACCCGGTGTCGGTGGAGGTCCGGTGATCCGGCTCAGTCGCCGGCGGCGAGCCAGCTGCCGAGCAGGTGGTGGTCGATCGAGTCGGGCCGGCCCAACGGCCGTCCCTCGGCCGCCCGGCGGCGCAGCTCGTCCCGGGTGAACCAGCGCGCCTCCAGCAGCTCCTCGCCGTCCACCCGGACCTCCTCGGAGGCGGCGGTGGCCCGGAACCCGACCATCAGCCCGGCCGGGAACGGCCAGGCCTGCGAGCCCTGGTACGACAGCGCGGAGAGGCTCACCCCGGCCTCCTCGGCCATCTCCCGGCGGACCGCGTCCTCCAGGCTCTCGCCCACCTCGACGAACCCGGCCAGCGTCGAGTACGACCCCTCCGGAGCGCCGGCGTGCCGGGCCAGGAGACAACGGTCGGGCGACCCGGGCGCCTCGACCAGCACGATGATCGCCGGTTCGATCCGCGGGAAGAGCAGCCGCCCGCAGCGCGGTCCCGAGCAGGCCCGCACGTGCCCGCCGTCGCGTGCCACCGTGGCCGAGCCGCAGCTGCCGCAGTACCGCTGCTGCCGGTGCCAGTGCAGCAGCCCGCGCGCGTACGCCTGCACCGCCGCCTGGGCCGGGTCGAGCCAGGCGACCAGGGCGCGCACGTCCGCGGTGGCGGCCGCGCCGGCCAGCTGGGCCGCCTCGGGCGCGGTACGCCCGGAAAGGTCCACGGCGAACACCGGAGCCTCGCCGTCCAGCCCCAGGAAGACGGTCTCGTCGGCGGCGACGAGCACCTCGGGGGCGTCGGCCGGGCTCAGCCGGACCGGCGTCTGGTCGGCGGCGACGAGGCAGTGGTCCCGCCAGAGCGGCAGCAGCACGGCCCCGGGATCGGTCAGCCGGGCGGAGACCCAATCCCGGTTGCCGCGCAGCGCTCCCGCCCGGTCCAGCCACCCGCCGCCGTACGCCAGCACCCGATCCGCCACCCGCACACCGTGCCACGGCGGCGGGAGGGCCGGGTGAGCGGGGGCCGGCTGCAGGTTGCCGCTGGTCCGACTCGGCGCGAGGGGCTGACAGCCGCGCCTGCGCATCCATCGTGGGCGACGACACCGGCCGCGCTGCGCTGGTCTGGCCGTCGGCGACCGCGAAGCCGGTCCGGCTGCCGGTGCCCGCCGGCACGTCGCTGGCCACGGCCCGCGACATCGACGAGGACGGCACAACGGTCGGCACCAGCAACGATGAGCGGCCGTACGTCTGGTTCCCGGACGGCACCCACCGCGAGCTTCCGATGCCACGCATCGACGGTGTGCAGACCGCGGCCGCCCGGGTCTCCAGCATCCGGAACGGCTGGGCGACGGGGGTGGCCGGCCGGTTCACCCGCGGGGGTAAGAAGGGCACGAAGGCCGAGCGGGCGAACAGCGCGCGGGCGGTCCGGTGGAACGTCCGCACCGGGGAGGTACGCGTTTTCGGGGAGTTGCAGGGGATTCCGGACGAGGTGAACGCGCAGGGCTGGCAGGTCGGCACGGACAAGCAGGGCCGCGCGGTGCTCATCGCCGACGCCGAGCCCGTGGTGCTGCCGGCTCTGGCCGGCGGACAGCCGACCGCCGTGTCCAACATCGCGACCACGTTGAGCGACGACGGGCGCACTGTCGCCGGACAGTCGGACGATGCGACGGACACGATCCAGGCTGTCGTGTGGCGCTGCCGGTAACGGGATCCGACAGATCTTCGCAATCGGTCGGTTTGTAGGGCAAGGCTCATTACGTAAAGGACCAGGAGATCCCCGGAGAGGGCCGACCCGGCCGGGGCCGGCCCTCTCGCCGGCGTTCCCGGGGACACCCGTGCCACCGCGGCGGCAGCCCGGGCGAGCGGGGTCGACACGCGGTGACGATATTGACCGGCCCGCACGATGTCGTCCGGCCGAGAGTTGGCTACCGTAGGTGTCTCTCCGGGGGCCCGCAACCCCCCAAGTGGTACGTCCCGATAGAGGTGGCTGTGACCCTGTACGGCGACAAACGTGTCTCCGACGACCGGCCCACGGTGCAGGTCACCGCGGTGACCTGGCCGGGCGACGAGCCGGAGCCGACCGGCAGGCCCGGCTCGGGCTGGTCACGGTCGCGCCGGGGCCGGCTGCTGCTCGCCGGCGGCCTGGCCGCCGTGGTGCTGGCCGGGGTGGGCGGTGCCGGTGCCTACGCGTACGCCGGGGACGTGCCCCGGGGTACGACCGTGCTCGGCGCCGAGCTCGGCGGCCGGAGCCGGGACGAGGCGGCTCGGGAGCTGCGCGCCGAGTTGGAGCGCCGGGCAGCCACCCTGAACGCCCCGCTGACCGTGCTGGTGGGGGAGCAGAAGGCGGAGATCAGGCCGGCCGACGTGGGCCTGGCCATCGACGTGGAGGCCACGGTGGCGGCGGCCGCCGAGGCCGACGCGCACCCGGTGAGCCGGCTGCTCGGTTCCCGCACGGTCGACCCGGTGGTCACGGTCGACGCCGACCGGCTGGACGCGGCGCTGCGCGGGGTCGTGGGCAAGCAGGGTCGCGAGATGACCATGCCCGCGATCATCTTCACCGGCACCACCCCGAAGCCGGTGTACCCGAAGCCGGCCCTGTCGGTGGACCGGGAACACTCGGCCCAGGTCGTCAAAGCGGGCTGGCTCGCCGGCGACCAGGTGACCGTGCCGCTGGTGGAGAAGGCCCCGGCGACCACCGCCGAGGAGGTGGACCGGCTGGTCGAGGAGCTGGCCCGACCGGCGGTCGCCAAGCCGGTCACGCTCACCACCGACAAGGGCACCGTGACCATCCCGCCGGCGGCGATCGCGCGCGGCCTGCGCTTCTCCACCGACGAGGCCGGCAAGCTGACCCCCCGGGTGGACGTGAAGCGGCTGCGCGCCGCCCTCGGCGACAAGCTGGCGTCGATCGAGTCGCCGCCGAAGGACGCCACGATGACGATCTCCGGCGGCAAGCCGAAGATGGTGCCCGGCCGCGCCGGCCAGCAGCTCGACTCGGCCGCCCTCGGGCGCGACCTGCTCGCCGTCCTGCCCAAGGCGGACGGGCGGACGGTCAGCGGCCAGCTCAAGCCGGCCGAGCCGGAGCTGACCGAGGCGAAGCTCGGCGCGCTGGGCATCAAAGAGCGTGTCTCCACCTTCACCACCCGGTTCCCCGGTGGTCTCTCCTCGCCGCGCAGCCAGAACATCGTCCAGGCGGCCAAGGACGTCGACGGCACGGTGGTGAAGCCGGGTGAGACGTTCTCCCTCAACGGCCACACCGGCGAGCGCGGGTACGACCAGGGCTACAAGGACGCCCCGGTGATCGTCAACGGCAAGCTGGTGCCCGGCGTGGGTGGCGGCGTCTCGCAGTTCACCACGACGCTGTTCAACGCCACCTACTACGCGGGCCTAAAGGACGTGGAGCACAAGCCGCACTCGTTCTACTTCAGCCGCTACCCGGCGGTGATCGAGTCGACCATCTTCTGGCCGGACCTGGACTTCAAGTTCCGCAACAACACCCCGCACGGCGTTCTGATCGACACCTCGTACACGTCGAGCACGATCACCGTGTCGATCTGGAGCACGAAGATCTACGACAGCGTCAAGACCGAGTACGGCCCGCGCCGCAACATCACCGCGCCGAAGACGGTCCACCTGGAGCCCGGTCCGACCTGCATCGCCGCTGCGGGGAGCGCGGGGTTCAGCCAGGACGCCTTCCGGGTCATCAAGAAGGACGGCAAGGTCGTCAAGCGGGAGAAGTTCAGCTGGACCTACGACGCCGAGCCCCGTTTCATCTGCGGCCCCGAGCCGTCCTGACCCCGGGCACGACGAAGCCCCGCCGGCTGGTCGCCGGCGGGGCTTTTCTGTCGTACGCCCGCTCAGGGCCGCGCCTCGGCCAGTCCCTGCCGTACGCCGTCGGCATCGCGGTCCGTGCCGTAGACGGGGGTGTCGGGCTGCTGGCGCCAGCTCTCGTCGAGGGTGCCGGCGTCGACCGGGTCGAAGCCGAGCGAGTCGACCAGCTGCATCACGAGCTGCTTGGCGTCGGCGTCGTCGCCGGCCACCGGCAGGCCGATCCGGTCGCCGGCGCCGGCCGGGCGGCCGTTGTCCATCAGGTGCTGGGCCTGAATGTTGTTGAAGGCCTTCACCACCCGGGCGCCCTTGAGGTGCTCGGCGGTCCACCGGCTGGAGCTGAGGCTGCGGTCCAGTAGTTCGGGGATGTCGCCGTCGCGCTGCGGGTAGTAGTTGTCGGCGTCGACGACCACCTTGCCGTCGAACAGCTCCGGGGCGAGCTCGGGGACGGCCAGCAGCGGGATCGCCACGATCACCAGCTCGGCGTCCTGCACGGCCTGCTCCAGCGTGCCCGCGGTGGCGCCGGTCTCCTGCGCCAGGTCGGTGAGGGTCTGCGGCCCCCGCGAGTTGGCGACCGTCACGTCGTGGTCGAGGGCGCGCAGCCGCCGGGTGAGGGTGCCACCGATGTGCCCCGAGCCGATGATTCCGATCTTCATGACCACTCCTGCCTCCGCCGGTCCCGACGGTCAGTTCCGGTCGTACGGTGAAACAGGTACCCCGACCGGTCCGCACCGATTGCGGACGAGGCGTACTCCACGTCACGTTTCCCGCCATTACGGCGGGGGACCACGCGGCGGCGCGGGTCCCGCACCGACGGTACCGAGAAGACGTGGGTCACCCGGGCGATTCGCCGAACGAGGGGCAGGTTGATTTCCGGGGGTGGATATACCAATCAGGGCCACCCCTTGAAAGGGGTGGCCCTGATCGAATGGTTGTCCGGCGGTGTCCTACTCTCCCACACCCTCCCGAGTGCAGTACCATCGGCGCTGGAGGGC
>NZ_JBAKHT010000038.1:0-46743 GCF_036906755.1 Micromonospora sp. CPCC 206171
CACCAGCCGGCAACGCCTGCATCAACCGCCCACGCGCCGCCACCAGACGCGACGCATCCGCCAGCGACAACACCCCGGCCACATGCGCCGCAGCCAACTCACCGATCGAATGCCCCGCCACGAAGTCCGGCCGCACACCCCACGACTCCACCAGCCGGAACAACGCCACCTCGACCGCGAACAACCCCGCCTGCGCATAACCCGTCCGCCGGATCAACTCCTCGTCGTCACCCCAGACGACCTCACGCAACGGCCGATCCAGGTGCGCGTCCAGCTCGGACACCACCGCGTCGAAGGCCCCCGCGAACACCGGGAACGCCGCGTGCAACGAGCGACCCATGCCGAGGCGCTGCGCGCCCTGACCGGTGAACAACACCGCCAGCCGACCGGACCGGGCCACCCCGGACACCACCGCCGGCTCGGACTCGCCGTCGGCGAGCGCGGCGAGGGCCGGCGACAGCTCCGCCGGGGTCGCGCCGAGCACCACCGCCCGGTGGTCGAAGAGCGCCCGCCCGGTCGCCAGGGTCCGGGCCGCGGGTGCCACCTCCGCCGGCTCCATCGACCAGGCGAGTTCCGCCAGCCGGCCCGCCAGGCTCCGCACCGCCGCCTCGGACCGGGCGGACAGGAGCCACGGCACCATCGTTGGGCGGCCGGCGGACCCGACCGGGCCGGGGGCGTCGCCGGCCGGCCCGGCCGGCGCCGACGCCACGACCGCCGGGGTGTCGTCCGGGGCCTGCTCGATGATGACGTGCGCGTTGGTGCCGCTGATGCCGAACGACGACACGCCCGCCCGGCGCGGATGCCCGTTCACCGGCCACTGACGCGCCCCGGTCAACAGCTCCACCGCACCGGCGGACCAGTCCACCTGCGGCGACGGCGCGTCCACGTGCAGGGTGGGCGGCAGCACGCCGTGGCGGATCGCGTGGACCATCTTGATGATCCCGGCGACGCCGGCGGCGGCCTGGGTGTGCCCGAGGTTGGACTTGATCGAGCCGAGCCAGAGCGGGCGCTCCGCCGGGCGCTCCTGCCCGTACGTGGCGAGCAGCGCCTGCGCCTCGATCGGGTCGCCCAGGGTCGTACCCGTGCCGTGCGCCTCCACCGCGTCGACCTCGGCGGCGCTGACCCCCGCCGACGCGAGCGCGGCCCGGATCACCCGCTGCTGCGACGGGCCGTTCGGCGCGGTCATGCCGTTGGACGCGCCGTCCTGGTTCACCGCCGAACCGCGCACCACGGCGAGGACCGGGTGACCGTTGCGGCGGGCGTCGGAGAGCCGCTCGACCAGCAGGACGCCGACCCCCTCACCCCAACCGGTGCCGTCGGCCGACGCGGCGAACGACCGGCACCGACCGTCGGAGGAGAGACCGCCCTGCCGGTTCATGTCGATGAAGGTGTCCGGAGTGGACATCACGGTCACGCCGCCGGCCAGGGCCAGCTCGCACTCCCCGGTGCGCAGCGCCTGGATCGCCCAGTGCAGGGCCACCAGCGACGACGAGCAGGCGGTGTCCACGGTCACCGCCGGCCCCTCCAGCCCGAGCACGTACGCGACCCGCCCGGAGACCACGCTGGTGTGGCCCCCGTTGCCCAGGTAGCCCAGCGCCTCCTCCGGCATCTCGCCGGGCCGGGTCGCCCAGTCGTGGTACATCACCCCGGCGAACACCCCGGTACGCGAGCCGGCCACCGAGTGCGGGTCGATGCCGGCCCGCTCGAACGCCTCCCAGGACGCCTCCAGCATCAGTCGCTGCTGCGGGTCCATGGCGCTGGCCTCGCGGGGGCTGATCCCGAAGAAGTCCGGGTCGAACAGGGCGGCGTCGTAGAGGAAGCCGCCCTCCTTCGTCGAGGTACGCCCCGACCGGCCCGGCTCCGGGTCGTACAGCTCGTCGACGTTCCAGCCCCGGTCGGCGGGGAACTCGCCGATGGCGTCCACCCCCTCCGCGACCAGCCGCCACAGCTCCTCCGGCGAGCTGACCCCGCCGGGGTAGCGGCAGCTCATGCCGATGATGGCGATCGGCTCGTCCGGGACGGCGCGCACCGCGGCCCGGACCGGCTCGGCCGCCGGGCGCAGGTCGAGCAGCTTCTCGACCAGGTGCCCGGCCAGCGCACGGGGGTTCGGGTAGTCGAAGACGAGGGTGGCGGTCAGCCGCAGCCCGGTGGCCGCGTTGAGCCGGTTGCGCAACTCCACCGCGGCCAGCGAGTCGAAGCCGATCTCGTTGAACGCCTGCCGGGGCGCGATGGCGTCCGCGCCGCTGTGCCCGAGCACGGCGGCCACCTGGGTACGGACGAGGTCCAGCAGGACCGACGTACGCTCCGCCTCGGTCAGCTCGGCGATCTGGCGCGCCAGGGAGAGCTCGACCGGGACGGCACCGGCGGCGGCCCGGGCGGCGGGTCGCCGGGGCGCGCGGACCAGCCGGCGCAGCAGCGGCGGCAGCTCGGCGGCCCGCTGCTGCAGGTCCGCCAGGTCGAAGTGCAGCGGCGCCAGGAACGGCTCGTCCGCGCCGAGCGCGGCGTCGAAGAGGGCGAGGTTCTGCGCGACGGTGAGTTCCCGCAGCCCGAGGCGGCTCACCCGGTGCGCGGCGACGTCGTCCACCCCGGCACCCATGCCGATGTCCCGCGGCCAGAGCCCCCAGCCGAGGCTGGTGGCGGGCAGCCCGGCGGCTCGGCGGTGCGCGGCGAGGGCGTCCAGGAAGGTGTTGGCCGCCGCGTAGTTGGCCTGCCCGGAGCCGTCGAGGAAGCCGGCGGCCGAGGAGTAGAGCACGAAGGCGCGCAGGTCGGCGTCGCGGGTCAGTTCGTGCAGGTGCCAGGCGGCGTCGGCCTTGGGGCGCAGCACCGCGTCCAGCCGCTGCGGGGTGAGGCCGGCGAACGTGCCGTCGTCGACGATGCCGGCGGCGTGCACGACGCCGGTGAGCGGCTGGTCGGCGGGGATCGTGGCGAGCAGTGCGGCGAGGGCGTCGCGGTCGCCGACGTCGCAGCCGGCGAGGGTGACCTGGGCGCCGAGGGCGGTCAGCTCGTCCCGCAGCGCGGTGGCGCCCCGGGCGTCCGGTCCGCGTCGGCTGGCCAGCAGCAGGTGCCGCACCCCGTGGGTGCTGACCAGGTGCCGGGCCAGCACCGCGCCGAGTCCACCGGTGCCGCCGGTGACCAGGACGGTGCCGTCCCAGGTGGCGGGGGCGGCGGCGCGCGGGCGGCGGACGGGCACCAGGCGGGGGGCGAGCAGCCGGCCCTGGCGCAGCGCCAGCTCCGGTTCGCCGGCGGCGGCCGCGCCGGGCAGGGCGGTGGCCGGGGTGGCGGCGTCGAGGTCGAGCAGGAGCAGCCGACCCGGGTTCTCGGCCTGGGCCGCGCGCAGCAGGCCCCACAGCGGCGCGGTGGTCAGCGCGATCGGGTCCCCCGGCAGCGCCGCCACGGCGTGCCGGGTCACCACGACCAGCCGGGTGTCGGCGAGCCGGTCGTCGGCGACCACGTCCTGGGCCAGCCGCAGCGCCCGGTGCGCGGCGGCCCGTACGCCGGCCAGGGTCTCGCCGTCGCCGGCGTCGAACGTCGCGACCAGCAGGTCCGGCGCGGCCTCGACGGCCTCCGGACCGGTCAGCGCCGGTACGCCGAGCGCGTCGGCCAGCCCGAACGAGTCCGGGCCGACGACGGCCACGGACGCCTCGGCCGACGCGGGCAGCGGTTGCTCGGTCCACTCGACGCGGAGCAAATCCCCGCCGCCGGTGCCGGCGCCGAGCTGTTCGGCGTCGACGGTGCGCACCAGCAGCGCGCCGACGGTGGCGACCGGCGCGCCGGAGCCGTCGGCCAGCGCGACCCGGACGGTGTCCGGCCCGGTCGCGGTGAGCCGCACCCGCACGGCGGTGGCACCGGAGGCGTGCAGGGTGAGGTCGTACCAGGTGAACGGCAGGGTGACCCCGGTGGCGGGCTGCGGCAGCGCCAGGTCCAGCGCGTGCAGCGCGGCGTCGAGCAGCGCCGGGTGCAGCCCGTACGCGCCGCCGTCGGTGCTGGACTCGGGCAGTGCCACCTCGGCGAAGACCTCGCCGTCGCGCCGCCAGACCGCGCGCAGGCCGTGGAAGGTCGGCCCGTAGCCGTAGCCCTGCTCGGCCAGGTTCGGGTAGAAGCCGGTGACGTCGACGGCCTCGGCGTCGCGCGGCGGCCACCGGGTCAGGTCGTCGTCGCGGGTCGGGGCGGCGCCGGTCGGGGCGAGCACCCCACTGGCGTGCCGGGTCCAGTCGCCGCCGGGCGGGGCGTCCTCGCGGCGGGAGTGGAACTCCACGGTCCGCCGCCCGTCGGTGTCCGGCGGGGTGACCACGACCTGGAGCGCGACCCCGGTGTCGGCCGGCAGGACCAGCGGCGCCTCCAGGGTCAGCTCCTCGACCAGCGCGCAGCCGACCTGGTCCCCGGCGTACGCGGCCAGTTCGACCAGCGCGGTGCCGGGCACCAGGTTGACCCCGCCGATGACGTGGTCGGCGAGCCACGGGTGGGAGCGGCGGGACAGCCGGCCGGTGAGCACCGTGCCGTCCTCGGTGGCCAGGTGCAGCAGCGCGCCGAGCAGCGGGTGGTCGGCGGCGAGCTGCCCGATCCCGGACGCGTCGCCGGTGGCGGGCGGGGAGGTCAGCCAGTAGTGCCGGTGCTGGAACGCGTAGGTGGGCAGCTCGACGCGGCGCGCGCCGCTGCCGGCGTAGCAGGCCGACCAGTCGACGTCGGCGCCCCGGACGTGTGCCGCCGCGACCGCGGCCAGCACCTCCCGCTCCTCGTCGTGGTCGCGGCGCAGGGCGGCGACGAACGCGCGGTCGCCGTCGGGCGCGACGCACTCCTGCGCCATCGCGGTGAGCACCGGGTCGGGCCCGAGTTCGAGGTACGTGTCGACACCGGCGGAGTCGAGGAAGGCGATGCCGTCGGCGAACCGGACCGGCTGCCGCACGTGCCGCATCCAGTAGTCGGGGGTGCACAGGTCGGCGCCGGCGAGCGCGCCGGTGACGTTGGAGACCACCGGGACGCGCGGCTGCTCGTACGTGACCAGCTCGGCGACCCGCCGAAACTCGTCGAGCATCGGCTCCATCAGCGGCGAGTGGAAGGCGTGGCTGACCCGCAGCCGCTTGGTGCGCCGGCCCCGGCCGGCGAGTTCGGCGGCGATCCGCAGCGTCTCGCCCTCGACGCCGGAGATCACCACGGCGGCCGGGCCGTTGACGGCGGCGAGGTCGACCCCGTCGACCAGCAGCTCGCGGACCTCGTCCTCGGCGGCGGCCACCGCGACCATCGCGCCGGCCGACTCCAGCTCCTGCATCAGCCGGCCGCGGGCGGCGACCAGCATGGCGGCGTCGGGCAGCGAGAAGACCCCGGCCGCGTGGGCGGCGGCCAGCTCGCCGATGGAGTGCCCGGCGACGAAGTCCGGCCGCAGGCCCCACGACTCGACGAGCCGGTAGAGCGCGGTCTCGACGGCGAAGAGCGCCGGCTGGGCGTACCCGGTCCGGTCGAGCAGCGCCGCCTCGTCGGTGCCCTCGGCGGCGAAGAGCACGTCCCACAGCGAGTGGTCCAGTTGCAGGTCGAGGTGGCCGATCGCCTCCTCCAGCGCGTCGGCGAAGACCGGGTACGCGGCGTGCAGCCGGCGGCCGGTGCCGAGGCGCTGGCTGCCCTGGCCGGTGAAGAGCAGGGCCAGCCGGCCGCCGGTGGCGGTGCCCCGGATCAGTCCGGGGGCCGGGTCACCGGCGGCGAGGGCGCGCAGTCCGGCGCGTACCTCGTCGGTGTCGCGGGCCAGCAGCACCGCGCGGTGGGTGAGGGCCGCGCGGCCGGTGGCCAGCGACCAGCCCAGGTCGACCAGGTCCGGCGGCGTGCCGGCGGGGTCGGTGGCGTCGAGCAGCCGGGCGGCCTGGGCGGGCAGCGCCGGCGCGGTCCGGGCCGAGACGACGACCGGGCGCAGCGCGGCGGCGACGGGCGGCCCGGGGTGCGGCGCCGGGGCCGGCTCGGTCGGCGGCGGCTCCTCGACGATGACGTGCGCGTTGGTGCCGCTGACCCCGAAGGAGGAGATGCCGGCGCGGCGCGGGGTGCCGTCGGCGGGCCAGGGCCGGGCCTCGGTGAGCAGCCGCACGGTGCCGGCGGACCAGTCGACGTGCGGGGTCGGTGCGTCCACGCCGAGGGTGCGGGGCAGCGTGCCGTGCCGCATCGCCATCAGCACCTTGATCAGCCCGGCGGCCCCGGCAGCGGCCTGGGCGTGGCCGAGATTGGACTTGATCGAGCCGAGCCAGAGCGGGGCGTCGGCCCGGTGCGCCCGCCCGTACGTGGCGATCAACGCCTGCGCCTCGATCGGGTCGCCGAGGGTGGTGGCGGTGCCGTGCGCCTCCACCGTGTCCACCTCGGCGGGGGTGAGCCCGGCGTCGGCCAGCGCCTGCCGGATGACCCGTTGCTGGGCCCGCCCGTTCGGGGCGGTCAGCCCGTTGCTGGCGCCGTCGGAGTTGATCGCGGTGCCCCGGATGACGCCGAGCACGGGGTGGCCGTGGCGGCGCGCGTCGGAGAGTCGTTCGAGGACGAAGAGCCCGACGCCCTCGGCCCAGGCGGTGCCGTCGGCGGCGGCGGCGAAGGGGCGGCAGACGCCGTCCGGGGAAAGCCCGCGCTGGCGGCTGAACGAGGTGAACGCGCCGGGGTTGACCATGACCGACGCCGCGCCGGTCAGCGCCAGGGTGCACTCGCCGCGTTGCAGCGAGCGGACGGCCAGGTGCAACGCGACCAGCGAGCCCGAGCAGGCGGTGTCGACGGTCAGCGTGGGCCCCTCGGTGCCCAGCACGTACGCCAGCCGGCCGGAGACGACGCTGGGCGAGTTGCCGGTCATCAGGTAGCCGTCGAGGCCGTCCGGGGCCTCGTGCAGCCGCATGCCGTAGTCCTGCGGGTCGGCGCCGATGAAGACGCCGGAGCGGCTGCCGCGCAGCGACTGCGGGTCGATGCCGGCCCGTTCCAGGGCCTCCCAGGCGGTCTCCAGCACCAGCCGTTGCTGCGGTTCCATGGCGCTGGCCTCGCGTGGGCTGATGCCGAAGAACTCGGCGTCGAAGCCGGCGGCGTCGTCGAGGAAGCCGCCGTGCCGCACGTACGTGGTGCCGGGGTGGTCCGGGTCGGGGTGGTAGAGCCCGTCGAGGTCCCAGCCCCGGTCGGTGGGGAACCCGGTGACCACGGTGCCCTCGTCGGCGACCAGCGCCCACAGCCGGTCCGGGGAGTCCACCCCGCCCGGGTAGCGGCAGCCGATGCCCACCACGGCGATCGGCTCCTCCTCGGCCGGCGGGCCGGCCGGGGCCGACTCGGCGGGGTCCGCACGCTCGCCCAGCAGCAGGGTGCGCAGGTGGTCGGCGAGGGCGATCGCGGTCGGGTGGTCGAAGCCGACGGTGGGTGGCAGGGTCACGCCGGTGGCGGCGGTGAGCTGCCGTTGCAGCTGCACCAGTCCGAGCGAGTCCAGGCCCTGTTCGCGCAGCGGCCGGCCGGCGTCGACGGTGTCCGGCGCGTCGTCGGCGCCGATCTCCCGCAGCACGGCCGACGCCTGCGCGCGGACCAGGTCGACAAGGACGCGCGTCTGCTCCGGTCCCGGCAGGCCCGCCAGGCGGGCGACCGACGCGGGCGTTCCCCGGTTCTCCGTACCCTCTTCTGCCACCCGCCCAGAATTACGTCGGGAGCCGGCTTTCCGAATCCCCTACCAGCCCCTACCGGTGCCGATCGGGGCCGGCGGATCAGCTCGCCGCCGCCCGGGCCAGCCGGCCGCGGTCGATCTTCCGGTTGGAGTTCAGCGGGAACTCGTCCAGGTGGGTGTACCGGCGGGGCAGCATCCCCTTCGGCAGGATCTCGGCGAGCTGCTTGGCGAGCTGGGCGGCGGGCACCGGCTCGCCGGTGTAGTAGACGACGATCTCCACCAGCCCGTCGACGGTCCGGGTGACCGCCACCGCGTCCCGGACGCCGGGGCAGCCGGCGAGCGCGTGCTCGATCTCGGCCAGCTCGATCCGCCAGCCGTTGACCTGCACCTGGGCGTCCCACCGGCCGAGGTAGATCAGCTCCCCGTTGGCCAGCCGGCGCACCCGGTCGCCGGTGCGGTACCAGCGGCGCCCGTCGTGGTCGAGGAACCGTCCCTCGTCGTCGGCCGGGTCGAGGTAGCCGGGGGCCATCTGCGGGCCGGTGACGCAGAGCTCACCCTCGTGGTCGGACAGGTCCCCGTCGGGGGTCCGCAACAGGGCGTCGTGCCCCTCGTGCAGGTGCCCGATCGGCACCAGTCCGTTGACGCAGAGCCCGGGCGAGGTCTCCGGCGACCAGCGGTGGCCGGTGATGGTGAGGGTCAGCTCGGTGGGGCCGTAGATGTTGGCCACCGTGGACCGGTGGGCGGCGGCGTGCCAGTCGGCCACGTCCGCCGCGCGCAGCGCCTCCCCCGCGAACAGGCTCCAGCGCAGCCCGGGCATGCCGCCGGGGCGCAGGCCACCCAGCCGGCGGATCAGGGTGATCGCGCTCGGCGCGGAGAACCAGACGGTCACCGCGCGCTCGGCGAGGAAGCCGGGCAGGTCCCGGTAGGCCTGCGCGGGCACCGGCTGCACGGCCGCTCCGGCCCCCCAGGCGCAGAACATGTCGAACGCCGCGCAGTCGAAGTTCAGGTCGAAGGTCTGCGAGAAGACGTCCGTGGTGTCGAAGTCGTAGTGCCGGTCCACCAGCCGGAAGTAGTGGTCGGTCATCCCGTAGGTGATCGGCACGCCCTTGGGCCGGCCGGTGGAGCCGGAGGTGAACAGCACATAGGCCAGCTGCGACGCGGTGACCGGCAGCGGCGCGTCGAGGGGCCGTTCGCCGAGCGGGATGCGCGCCGCCCCGGGCACCGCGTCGGCGTCCAGGCCGGGCGCGAGCACCGGCAGCTCCAGCCCGGCCCCGGCCAGCTCGCCGAGGGTGGCCAGGCCGGCCTCGTCGGCCACCACGGCGGTCGCGCCGGAGACCTCCAGCATCCGCCGGGTCCGCGACACCGGGAAGCCGGCGTGCAACGGTACGACCGTGGCGCCCGCGTACAGCACGGCCAGGATTCCCGCGTACGCCTCGACGCTCTTGCCGGTGAGCACCGCGACCGCCTCGGGCGGCTGGTCCCCGGCGGCGCGCAGCGCCCCGGCCCGGGCCAGCGCCAGCTCGTGCAGTTCCTCGTAGCTGACGGCGCGGGATCCGACCCGCAGGGCCGTGCCGGTGGGGTTGGCCGACAGGCCGCGAAGGAAACGCGCCGACAGGGCGGGACCGTCCACGTCTACCATCCGGTGCTCCAACAGTAAGGGGCGACAGGGGTTGTCGGCCGCACGGGCAGGTACTTGTATCGAGGTCACCGCCGACACCGGTTCCGACAGATTCGGAGTGACCCATGCTGGACGAACAGTTCGAGGGGATCCTGCGGGGTTACCTGGCCTTCCTGTCGCCGACCGACACCCTCACCGAGGACACCCCGCTGCGCGACTTCGGCCTGGACTCGATGGCCACGGTGGAGCTGATCTCCGACCTGGAGTCGACATACCGGGTGCGGTTCGTCGACGACCTGCTGAGCCTGGAGAACTTCGCCACCCCGGGCACGATCTGGGCGAGCCTCACCGCGTTGGGCGTCACGGGCCAGGTGACCGCGGCCCGGGTCGGCCACTGACCCGTGACGCCCGTGTGAGGCAATGCTGGTGCAGGCCCGTACCCGCGGAAACCCCTAGCGCCCCCTGACGTGCGCGGCCGCCGGCCGGCTTTGCGGTCGACGGTTTCCGCTGACCCGGTGGACATTCGACGGCGTCCCGACCGCCCGGTCGGGACGCCGTCGTGGGTCCGGGCAGCGCAGCGCCCGCCCGGAGCACGGTCCCGGGTGCTCCAGGCGGGCGCGGTCGCTCAGCCGGCCAGTTCCTCCCAGTCCTGCCCGGCGTGGAGCAGCCCGGTGGTCTGCTCGCCACGGGACTCCGAGAGCCGCTTGCGCAGCTCGTGCTCGGCGGGCAGGTCGGTGCGCCGGGTGATGCCGAGCTTGCGGTAGACCCGGGTCAGGTGCTGCTCGACGGTGCTGACGGTGATGTACAACGTCTGGCTGATCTCCCGGTTGGTGTGCCCCAACGCGGCCAGCTTCGCCACTCGGCGCTCGGCCTCGCTGAGCACGTGCCGGCCCTCCTTCTCCCGGTCGTGCCAGCGGCCCACCAGCGCGGGCGGCTCGACCGGTCGGTCCCCGGCGGCGGGGACGGCCGGACCGGTCGTACCCGCCTGGGCCACCTGCGCGGCCCGCCGGGCCAGCACCCGGGCCCGGTCGAACTCGCCGAGCTGCTGCCGGACGACGCTGAACGCGGTCAGCGCCTTGGACAGCTCCAGCCGGTCGTCGGCCGCCTGGAGGCATTCCACGCTCTGCCGCAGCAGCGTCGGACGCTGCGCCGGCTCGCTGGCGGCGGCGAGCACCCGCAGCGAGATGCCCCGCACCCGAACGTCGGCCGCGCGCGCCCGCTCCAGTTGCTGGGTGAGCAGGTCCCGGGCCTCGACGGAGCGGCCGAGCCGCAGGTTCACCTCGGCCAGGTCGCTGCGCCACGGGATCAGCGCCGGCACGTCCACGTCCCATTCGCGCATCAGCCGGCCGCACAGCTGGAAGTCCCGTCCGGCGGCCAGCACCCGGTCGGTGGCCAGGTGGAACTGCCCCCGCGCCCGCAGGTACGGCAGGCTGAAGACGGTGCCGAACATCGAGTCGGGCACCGGCGCCTGGAGCACCTCCGCCGCCTCCCGGAGCTCGCCCCGGGCGGTGCGCGCGACGATCAGGGTGGCGCGCGGCTGACCGATCAGGACCCCCCAGCCCTTCTCCGGCAGCAGGGCCAGCGCCTGCTCGGCGTGCCGGATCGCGTTCACCAGGTCGCCGCGCCGATAGGCGATGCTGCCGGCCAGCGAGGAGAGCACCGCCTGCCAGGTGACCTCGCCGCGCTCCGCGGCCTGCCGCATCAGCCGATCGCACCAGGTGCGGGCCAGCTCCGGCTTGTTGCCGCGCTGTACCGCGAGCACCGCCGCGGCCACCACCTCCAGCGGGGTCTCACCGATCTGGCAGCTGCGCAGGATCTGCTCGGCACTGGTGGTGGCGGCCTCCCCGCCGCCCCGGCCCCAGAGCGAGGTGAGTCGCTGCGCCGCGTCCGCCCAGAGGTCCCTCGGGTGCGTGGTGCCGGTGGCCCCGAACTCGGACAGGCGCCCCCGCGCCGGCCCGAGGAACCAGTGGAAGCTGACGGCCAGCTCGGCCGCCGTCTGCGCGTCGATCGGGTCGGCGGACGCGCCGAGCGCCGTGGCGGCCCGGGCCGCCGCGTCCTCGTCGCCGTTCCACAGGCTGTAGCGGATCACCGCCGCCGCGTCCGGTCCGTGCAGTTCACCGTCCTGCACCGCGCCCTGCAGACAGGGCAGGTACGCCAGCGTGGCCGACGGGTTCCGTCGCCAGAGCGCGCCGGTGAGCGCGTGCATGATGGCGATCCGTTCCTTGCGGTCGGTGCAGCCGGAGAGCGCGAGCTCCAGGCAGCGCACCGCCAGGTCCGGGTCGTCCGCGGCCAGCGCCTGGTCGGCCGCGGTACGCAGCACCCCGACCGCCCAGTCGGCGGGCACCTGCTCGGCGTTGAGCAGGTGCCGCCCGACCTCGGCCGCCGGCGCGCCCTGCTGGTGGAGCAGGTCGGCGGCGCGGACGTGGACGGCGGACCGTTCCGGCGGGGTCATGCTCTCCAGGACCGTGGTGGCGCCCAGCGGATGGCGCATGCGACAGTCCCGCAGTACGCCCGCCTCGGTCAGTATTCCGACGATCTCCTCCGCGGTTTCGTTCCGCATTCCGAGAAGGCGGCCGATCAGCGCCGGATCCGAACGCTCGTTCAGTACCGCGGCCGCGGCGGCCACGTCCAGCAGCTGCGCGTCCCACCGGTGCAGGCCGGCCAGCACGGCGTGGGCATATCCGTCACCGACGACGGGCGTGGCCCCGTCCTCGATCCCGGCATCCGACGCATTGTCGTCGAGCAGCGCGTGGACCAACAGCGGATTACCGTTTGTCAGATCGTGGTATTCCTCGGCCACGGACCCGGACGCCGGCTTTCCCCATTTCTCGGTCAGCAGATCGGCGATGTCCGGCACGGTCAACGCCGACAACCTGATGCTCTCGTGCGGCTGGCGGGTCAGTTCCGTGTAGAAAAGCGGCAGGGTCGGGCGGCGTCGGTGCCACTTGCCGAGGACGAGCAGCATTCGAGCCGCATCCATCCGCCGCTGCAGAGACAACAACAGCCGCAGCGAGGCGGAATCGGCGAACTGCAGATCGTCGATCACGATCACGACGGTGCGCTCCCGGGCCAGGCCCAGCAGCACTCCGCAGAACTCACGCATCCAGCCCGATCGAGCATCCGGCTCCGCCAGCGGGTCCGACCATCCCCCGTCCTGGTCGGCCGATTCGGCCGAACCGATGAGCCGGGCGGCCCGTTCGGGCAGCGCGTCCACCAGGTCGGCACTGCGGAACAACTGATCGACCACTCCGAGCGGCACCGACTGCTCCGCCCGCGATGCCGTACCACTGAGAAGTAACGCCCCCGTCTCCACCGCGTAACGCGAAAATTGATGGAGCAGATATGTTTTACCGCTGGCGAGTCCCCCCTCGACGAGCGCCAGTCGACCGCTTGAGCCGTCGCATTGGCGAAGGAGCCCTTGCAACAGCGACAGGGCCCCCTCATATCCCATGGTCGCCACGTTTGCATACCCCTAAGTAGCGTAGTAGTCGAAACGCTCCAGCACTGGTAGCCACGTTGCGGCGTATCATATCCACAGATCGACGGTGATGCTAGTCCGCCCTCTTTAGCACAGATCGGGCACAAGGCCCTGGTCAGGCGGTTCTGTCGGCGATCCGATCCGGGCGAATTGCAGAATGTCCAGTTCGCCGGTGTGTCCCATTTTTAATGCGACTGATCACGCCGCCGTTAATCAATCCGGAACGATGTGAGCGATCTTCAAATGTCACGAACCGTTACTTGATCCGGCAACTTATCGTTCACTTTTCGGTGTTGGCGAAGGCGGGATTCCGGCATTCGCCCAGGTCCGGTCCGCTCCTGCCGAGCTGCCTCCGCCAGGCGCTCACACCCGCCGCCGGCCCGTCGTCACCCGGCGGCGGCTGTGTGACCTGGCCGTGACCTGATCCGGCCGGGCGGGACGCCTCGACGGCCCGGATGACAGGCCTTCCCCGCGCCGGCCGTCCGGCCGGTCCTCACCGGCGATCAGCGATCCGAGACGGGCCGTCGGGACGAACCGCCGGCCCGTCGTCACCCTCGCCGGCGCCCGTCGACCTGGCCGGTTCCCGACACGTTGCCCGGCCCACTGTTCCGCAGATCGAGGCCGATGGCGCCCGGGACTTGGGCGGCCGGATCCTGGTTGCGTCATGTCGATCCGGTGGCGTCCTGGGACGCGGCTGGAGCCCGATGCGCATTGGAGCAGTACGGATGTTCGCCGCCCACCCTCGGCGACGGCCACGACCGCCCATCGGGACGGGCCGCCCCCAGGCAGGCCGGCTGCCCTGCTACCAGCTCGATCGGGCAGCGCACGCTCGCCGAGGGCCGGCTGCCCTGCCGTCAGCTCGCCGAGAAGGCAGCGCTCCGACACCGGACGGTGCGGCGTGGACGCCCCTTTGCGGCAAGTCGGGGCGTCCCGGCCGCCCGTCACCCCAACACGCCGCAAACCGTGCCGCCACAGGAGCAGCGCCTCGACACCGGACGGGGCGATGTGGACGGCAGGCCCCCGCTTTGCGGCATGTCGCGCCGTCCCCGTCGGCCGTCACCGCGACACGCCGCAATCGGTGCCCCACGAGGCGCGGTGACAGCGGCCCTGCGCCAGGCGGCTGGGACGGCTCGGAGAGCGACGAAGCGGCGCGCCCGACGAGATCGTCGGGCGCGCCGCCGAAGCGAATCGCACGTCCTGCTCGGGCTCGGTTCCGCCGGGTCACGGTCCCCGACCAACGCCGGCGACCGCCGCCCGCCAGAGCACGCAGCCCTACCGGAGGCCGGGCGGGCCCAGGGACCCGCCCCGGCCCGGTGGCTACTTGCTGGCCCGTACCGGCCCCGGCACTCCAGCGCTGACCGGAGCGGAGGCCTGCCTGCCGAGGTCCCGGTAGAGGCGCCCGGGCCACCAGCTCGCCCGGCCGATGTCCAAGGAGAGCGCCGGCACCAGCAGCGTCCGTACCAGGAAGGCGTCGAGCAGGACGCCCACCGCGACGACCACCCCGAACTGGATCATGTCGACCACCGGCATGGAGGCGAAGACCGCGAAGGTCGCCGCCAGCACGATGCCGGCCGAGGTGATGACGCTGCCGGTGGTGGACAGACCACGGCGTACGCCTTCGGCATGGCCGTGTCGCGCGGCCTCCTCGTGTACGCGGGTCATCAGGAAGATGTTGTAGTCGACGCCGAGTGCCGCGAGGAAGACGAAGCTGACCAGCGGCAACTGCCAGGCCGTCCCCTCGTGCCCGAACACGTGCTTGAAGAGCAGGTGCGACGCGCCCAACGCGGCGAAGTAGGACGCCACCACCGTGCCGAGCAGGACCAGCGGCGCCACCAGGGCGCGGAGCAGGATGATCAGGAACAGCAGGATCACCGCGAGCACGACCGGGATGACCACCTTGGCGTCCCGGCTGGAGGCCCGGTCGATGTCCAGGGTCTCCGCGGTGGTGCCACCGACCTTCGCGTTGGCCCCGGGTACGGCGTGCACCGCGTCCCGGATCTCGTCGATGGACTCCTTCGCTGCGTCGCTGTCGGGCGCGTCCCGGAGCACCACGTCGATGATGACCCGCCTGCCGTCGGGGCTGGGCGACTCCTGACCGACCGTCGTACCGTCCACGCCGGCGGCGGCGGCCTTGACCGGCCCGGCCGCCGAGGCGTCGGCGACGAGGATGGCCGGGTCGGACGCGCCGGACGGGAAGTGCCGGGCGAGCTTCTCCTGCGCGGTGACCGACTGGGGCTTGGTCTGGAACACCTCGGTCTGGGCCAGCCCCATCTTGATGTCCAGCGCGCTGACGGCGAGGCCGCCGATCACGATCAGGCAGCCGAGCCAGACGACCCGGGGGTGGCGGCCGACGGCCGTGCCGATCCGGTTCCAGAAGCCGCGCCCGGCCCGCGCCTCCTGGCCGAACTTCGGCACGAACGGCCAGAACACCCACCGGCCGGCGATCACCAGCAGCGCCGGCAGGATGGTGACCATCGCCAGGTACGCGCAGAGCACACCGGTGGCGCCGACCAGGCCGAGGCTGCGGGCGCTCTGCATGTCGGCCAGGGCGAGGCAGGCCAGGCCGACCACGACGGTCGCGGCCGAGGCGAGGATCGCCGGGCCCGAGCGGCGCAGCGCGATGCCCATGGCCAGGTGCTTGTCGGCGTGCCGGCGCAACTCCTCGCGGTAGCGGGCGATGAGCAGCAGCGCGTAGTCGGTGCCGACGCCGAACAGCAGGATCATCAGCAGACTGGAGCTGGCCGGGTTGACCGGCAGCCCGGCGTGTTTGGCGAGCAGGTAAGCCACGCCCTGGGTGAGCGCGCTGGCGAAGCCGACGGCCAGCAGCGGGAAGATCCAGAGGAACGGACTGCGGTAGATGAGCAGGAGCAGCACGATGACGATCGAGCTGGTCGCGATCATCAGGTTGACGTCGAGGTTTTCGAACGCCTGCGTGTAGTCGTTGAGCAGGCCGCCGGGGCCGCCGAGGTCGACGTCCAGCCCGGCCGGCGCGCCGGCCTGGGCCGCGGTACGCAGGTCCTTGACCGCGAAGTCGATCTCGACGTCGTCGCGGGTCAGCGGCACCACCAGCATGAGCGCCTTGCCGTCCTGGGACGGGATGGCCGGCTGGATGGCCGCGCCACCGTCGGCGAACTTCGCGAACGCCGTACGGTCGGCCTCCACCTTGCTGCGGTCGGCGTCCTGGATCCCGGACTCGCGGGTGTAGACGGCGACCACCGGGACCGCCTCGGAGGCGGAGCGGTACTTGTCCAACTCCTCCATCACGGCGGTCGACTCGGCGCCGCGCGGGAGGCTGCCCGACGGAGTCCGGTCCTCGTAGTCCTCGATCTTGCCGAAGAGCGGGCCGAGCACGACGGCGAGGACTATCCACAACGCGAGGATGGCCCACTTGGAACGCCGACCACTCGGCAATTTGGCCAGTAGCCCGACAGAATCGCTCATTGAGCCGAAACCCTTCTATGCCCGTCTATGCCGATTTCATCGTCCAGGGCACGGAGATCCCGGCGTCGTCCGCCTGGGACGGGGACAAGACCTCGTCGCTCATCGGGCCTGACGGCCATTTCCAAAGGTGCCCCACCACGCGGGGCACGCTTCTGCGTATGCCCCACGCGTACATGCTATGCAGTACGGCGGAACAGCGTCAAGCACTTCGGCAGAGTGTCCGATCAGTGGGCAAGAAGCGCTCTCACGCGGGTTGAGCTGCGGAAATGGCGGCAGCCCTGGGGTCGTCGGGCGGGCGGCTAGGGGATCCACCGCCCTGGTTAGGGGGCGGCCGTTCTGTTCGTGCCGCCGTCGCCGGTGGTTACGTCAAAGTCCGACCAGCCGGTTGACGCGGGTCGACGTCGGCGAGCGTGAGGGGCGACGACGCATGGTGGACAAACCGCATTCCGACCTCGGGTCCCGGGTGGCCGAGCTGCATTCCGTCAAGGCCACGGCCGTCGCCGGCCCGGGGCCCCGGGCGTCGGCGCAGCAGCACGCCAAGGGCAAACTCACCGTCCGGGAACGGCTCGACCTGCTCTTCGACGAGGGCACGTTCCGGGAGATCGAGCAGTTGCGCCGGCACCGGGCCGCCGGGTTCGGGCTGGAGGACCGCCGCCCGCACACCGACGGCGTGATCACCGGCTGGGGCAAGGTCGACGGCCGGACGGTCTTCGCGTACGCGCACGACTTCCGGATCTTCGGCGGCTCGCTGGGTGAGGCCCACGCCGAGAAGATCCACAAGATCATGGACATGGCCGAGTCGGCCGGCGCGCCCCTGGTCTGCCTCGGCGACGGCGCGGGTGCCCGCATCCAGGAGGGCGTCACCGCCCTGGCCGGGTACGGCGGCATCTTCCGCCGCAACGTGCAGGCGTCCGGGGTGATCCCCCAGATCAGCGTGATGCTCGGGCCCTGCGCCGGCGGCGCGGCGTACTCCCCGGCGCTGACCGACTTCGTCTTCGCCGTCCGCAACGTGGCCCAGCTCTACCTCACCGGGCCGGACGTGGTGCAGGCGGTGACGGGCGAGACCGTGACGCACGAACAGCTCGGCGGGGCCGAGGTGCACGCCTCGGTCACCGGCACGGTCTCGTTCGTGCACGACACCGAGGCGGAGTGCCTGGCCGAGGTCCGGCACCTGCTCTCGCTGCTGCCGTCCAACAACCGGGAGCTGCCTCCGGTGCAGCCCACCGGGGACCCGCCGGACCGCCGCTGCCCGCGTCTGCTCGACCTGGTGCCCGCCGACCCCCGCGGCTCGTACGACATGCGCGAGGTGATCGGGGAGATCGTCGACGACGGGGACCTGCTCGAGGTGCACGCCTCCTGGGCGCGCAACATCGTCTGCGGCCTGGCCCGGCTGGACGGGCACGTGGTCGGCATCGTCGCCAACCAGCCCCGGATGCTGGCCGGCGCCCTCGACGGGCTGGCCTCGGCCAAGGCGGCCCGCTTCGTGCAGACCTGCGACGCCTTCAGCATCCCGCTGGTGACCCTGGTCGACGTGCCCGGCTTCCTGCCCGGCACCGCGCAGGAGCACAGCGGGATCATCCGGCACGGGGCCCAGCTGCTGTACGCCTACTGCTCGGCGACCGTGCCCCGGATCCAGGTGATCCTGCGCAAGGCGTACGGCGGGGCGTACATCGTGATGGATTCCCGGTCGATCGGCGCGGACCTCTCGTTCGCCTGGCCGAGCAACGAGATCGCGGTGATGGGCGCGGAGAGCGCGGCCAACGTGGTGTTCCGCCGGGAGATCGCGGCGGCGCCCGACCCGGAGGTGGCCCGCCGGCAGCGGATCAAGCAGTACGAGCAGGAGCTGATGCACCCCTACTACGCGGCCGAGCGCGGCCTGGTGGACGACGTCATCGACCCGGCCGAGACGCGCGCGGTGCTGGTCGGGGCGCTGGAGACGCTGCGGGCCAAACGGGTGCAGCTGCCGGGGCGCAAGCACGGGAACCCGCCGACGTGACCGGGACGGAGGAGTTCGACGCGGCGGAGGTCACCCGGCTGGTGGTGGTTCGGGGCGCGCCAACCGAGGAGGAGCTCGCGGCGGCCACGGTCGCCCTGATGTGCGCGCTGCGCGCCGCTCGGGGTACGGCCCGGACCGCCCGTCGGCGCACCGAGGCGTCCTGGTCCACGCCGGCGGACTACCGGGCGCCGGGTGCCTGGGCCTCGCGATGCCACTGATCCGGTCGGGCGGGCTCAGTCCTCGCGCACCAGGCCCGCCTCGCGCAGCTCGTCGAGCCACCGGCCGATGACCACGATGATCTCCGCGCGGTCGGCCTCCCAGCTGGTGGCCACCTCGTCCGCGGCCAGGTTGAGGTCGCCGCCGTGCCGTTGCAGCGAGATCCAGGAGACCGTGACGAAGGGCGGGAACCGGTACGTGACGGCGGTCGGCTGCCGGTGCAGGATCAGCCACCCGTCCGGAGACACCGTGACCTCCACGTTGTGTTCCCAACGCAGACCCACCATTCCTCCCGACATCACCCTCACCCGATCCCTGTGCGCTCCGATCACGGTCGCCCTCACCTCCCGGGCGAGGGGCGACCACCCGAGGGGTGAGTCCTCCCGGGCCGTCGGCCGCCTGCGCCCTCTCGTCCGCGCCGTCCCACCCTCCGCCTCGACGACCCGCGCCGGTCCCGCGCCGGGCGCGAATGACGCAGGAAGTCGAACATCAATGCGACAAGTGAGAACGGAATGATTGTGGCGACTTTCCCGGCGTCAACCTCGAACCGAACAGAAATCGGCTCGGGAATAGACCCCGAAAGCTTCTGTGTATGCCGTATACCGTTGTTGCAGACCGTACACACCGGCTACTCGACGCGTCAACCCCACCATCGGGCGCCGGCCGGGAAGCGGCCCGCCGGCACCCGGGACCAGGACCACTGGCGACGGTTCGGAACTCGGCCGTGAGCAGCACGGACGCGGACCACCTAGGGGTCAGCGCGCGCCTCGCGGGGCCACAAATCAGGGTCATCCCCCATCTGATCCCGGGTGACGGAAAATGAGTGAGGACGTTTCAGAACAGCAGAGCCGACCGACAGTCGGTGACGATTCCGCGCATTGTGGAGCACGGGAAATCCAGCCACGCCGCCTCCCATTGCAGGCCGTGACGCCGCCGCCGCTCCAGCGCTCGCCGACCCGCCGGCCACCGCCTCACCACCCGTGGACCGGTGCCGCCCGCGAGCCCCCACCGGAGGCGCCCGGCGCGGCGGCGAGAACGGTCTTGACCTGCGGCGACGAAGACGGTTGACAGGCGAACATCGAACTGCGTACAGTCTACACGAATCAGCGTATGAGGCACGCAGAAGACCACCCGGAGCAGGGACGGCAAGGAGTGCAACGACAATGGCCTACGAATTGGCAATAGAAGCCAGCGGGCTACGAAAGTCCTATGGCGACGTGCAGGTACTCAAGGGCGTGGACATCACCGTCCCCCGGGGCAGCGTCTTCGCCCTGCTGGGCCCGAACGGCTCGGGCAAGACCACCAGCGTCCGGATCCTCTCGACGCTCACCTCCCTCGACGCGGGACAGGCCAGGGTCGCCGGCTTCGACGTCGTCAAGGAGCGGCGCAAGGTGCGGCGGGCCATCACCCTGACCGGCCAGTACGCGGCGATCGACAAGAACCAGACCGGCGAGGAGAACCTGCGCATGATGGGCCGGCTCACCGGCCTGTCCCGCGCCGAGTCGCAGGAGCGCGCGAAGCAACTGCTGGCCCGGTTCGACCTGACCGACGCCGGTGGCCGGCGACTGGCCACCTACTCGGGCGGCATGGCCCGCCGGCTGGACCTCGCCGCGAGCCTGGTCGGGGCGCCGTCGGTGGTCTTCCTCGACGAGCCGACCACCGGCCTGGACCCGCGTAGCCGCCTCGCCCTGTGGGGCGTCATCGCCGACCTCGCCGCCAACGGCCTGACCATCTTCTTGACCACGCAGTACCTGGAGGAGGCCGACCGCCTCGCCGACCGGGTGGCACTGCTCGACGGCGGCACCATCGTCGCCGAGGGCACCCCCACCCAGCTCAAGGAGCGGGTCGCGGGTCAGCGGCTCGACCTGGAGCTGGTCGACCGCACGGCGCTGGAGGACGTCCTCACGCTGCTGGGCGAGCGGGTGGTCACCAAGGATCTCGACCTGCTGACGATCGGGGTCACCACCGACGGCTCGGCCAACCAGGTACGGGCCGTACTGGACGAGGCAGACCCGCAGCGCAACCGGATCACCAAGTTCCAGGTGCACAGCGCCACGCTGGACGACGTGTTCCTGGCGCTGACGGGCCACCCCACCCCGAGCCCGGAGGTGGAGCGAGTTAAGGAGACTGTCGGTGACTGAGTCCATCGTCCTGCGCAACCGGCCCCGACCCACCTCGCTCGGGACCGACATGATGACCATGATCGCGCGCTGCACCCGGCTGACCAGCCGGGACCTGGACGCCCTGATGATGGCGCTGATGCTGCCCATCATGATGATGGTGCTCTTCGTCTACCTCTTCGGCGGGGCGATCCAGACCGGCGGCGACTACGTCACCTACGTCTCCCCCGGCGTGCTGCTGCTCTGCACGGTGTGGGGTGCCGCCCAGACCGGAGTGGGCGTCGCCAACGACATGAGCACCGGCATCATCGACCGGTTCCGGTCGATGGACGTCAGCGGCGCCGTGCTGCTCGGCGGCCACGTCACCGCCAGCGTCATCAAGAACATCGTCTCCACGGTCGTGGTGATCGCGGTGGCCCTGCTCATCGGGTTCCGGCCCGAGGCAAGCCTGCTCCAGTGGCTCGCCGCCGGCGGCATCCTGGTCACCTTCATCCTGGCGATGTCCTGGCTCTCCGCGGTGGTCGGGCTGCTCACCAAGTCCACCGACGCGGCCGCCAGCTTCGCCTTCATCATGATGTTCCTGCCCTACGTCAGCAGCGCGTTCGTCCCGATCCACACGCTGCCCGGCTGGCTGCAGGGCGTGGCCAAGCACCAGCCGTCCACGCCGATCATCGAGAGCGTCCGCGGGTTCCTGCTCGACCGGCCGGTCGGCGACAACCCCTGGATCGCGCTCGCCTGGTCCGTCGGCATCCTCGTCGTCTCCGTCACCCTCGCCGCGGTCTTCTTCCAGAAGAAGACGGACTGAGCGCGGGCGTCGGTCACCGACAGCGAAGGCCCTTCTCCTCCCCCGTTGGAGAAGGGCCTTCGCGCGTGCGCGGGCAGGGCCGACACGACAAGGGCGCCGCCTCCGTCGGGAGGCGGCGCCCTGTCGGCGTACGCGGGCTCAGGCCGTCCTGCGCCAGAACACCCCGCCGTTGTCCACCGGCCGGATCTCGTCGGTGATCCCGTGCTCGTCGCGGTACTCGTGCACCGCCGCCCGGCAGGGCTCCATGTTGTAGTCGTCGATGATGATGAACCCGCCCACGGAGAGCTTGGGGTAGAGCGGGATCAGCGCCTCCCGGGTCGACTCGTACAGGTCGCCGTCGAGGCGGAGCACGGCGATCGAGGAGATCGGGGCCGCCGGCAGGGTGTCCTTGAACCACCCCTCCAGGAACTCCACCTGCTCGTCCAGCAGGTCGTACGCCTTGAAGTTGGCCCGGACCGCGTCCGCCGAGACGCTGAGCATGCTGTTCAGGTTGTGCAGCGCCATCTCCTGGTCCAGCGGGTGGCTGCCCTCCCCCGCCTCGGGCACGCCCTCGAAGGAGTCGGCGGCCCAGACGCGCCGGTCGGTGACGCCGTGCGCCTTGAGGATGGCGCGCATCAGGATCGTCACGCCGCCGCGCCACACCCCGGTCTCGACCAGGTCCCCGGGGATTCCGTCGGCCAGCACCCGCTCGACGCACTCCTGCACGTTGTCCAGGCCCTCGAGACCGACCAGCGTGTGGGCTGCGGAGGTGCCCGGAAGGCCCCCCTCGGGCACCGCGGCGCCCTCGGCCCCCGTCCACCAGGGAGCGGCGTTGTCGGTGTAGATCTCGTTGGCGATCACCTTCTTGATCAGCTCAAGGTAGAGCGTGACTCCCGTGTCGGTCATCTGTCCGTCCTCTTCCGCGGCCGGCGCGCGTGCCGACGCCGCTGTCGATCGGTCCTTGGTTGCCCTGCCGGACGCCGGTCGGGCCGCGCCGCATCCGGCACGGCCCGACCGCCGGTGCGTCCACCACCCCGCCGTACGGGTACGGCGGGACGACGTCAGAGGTGCTGCATGGCGAGCGCGCCACCGTCGATCTTGATCTGGCTGCCGGTGACGTAGCGCGACTCGTCGGAGGCCAGGTAGACCACGGCGTGCGTCACGTCGGCCTGGGTCACGTGCGAGATCGGCATGGCGTGGATGGCGCTCAGGATCGGCGCGACGTCCTCGACGGTGGGGTCGTCGAGGTCCGGCCGGTAGGTCTGGAACATTCCCTTGTTGAACGCCATGTCGGTGTCCACCGTGGTCGGGTGGACCGAGTTGACCCGCCCGCTGGTCGGCGCGAGCTGCAGCGCCAGCGCCTTCACGTAGTCGACCAGGACGTGCTTGGCGAACCGGTACCCGGCGTACCCGGCGCCGGCCATCACGTCGGAGGGCATCGGCGGCAGGAAGCTCGCGATCGAGCCGACGATGATCACCGACACGCCCTCGTTGAAGTGCGGCAGCGCGGCGTGCACCGTGTTCAGCACCCCGGCGAGGTTGACGTCGATGGTGCCGGTGAAGGCGGTGATCGGCTGGTCCGGCCCCATCGGCAGGATGCCGGCGTTCGGGATCAGGACGTCGATCTTCCCCAGCTCGGCGACGCCCTCGTCGATGGCCCCGCGCAGCGCGCCGTAGTCGCGGACGTCCGCGTGCCGGACGACCACCCGGCGGCCGGCCTCCTTGACCAGGCGCGCCGTCTCCTCCAGGTCCTCGTTGCCGGCCATGCCGTAGCCGGCCGAGTCGATGTCCCTGCAGATGTCGATCGCGATGATGTCGGCGCCCTCCTCGGCCAGCCGGACCGCGTGGCTGCGCCCCTGACCACGGGCCGCGCCCGTGATGACGACGACCTTGTTCTCCGCCCGCCCCATGTGGGTCTCCCTCTGCCGGATCGCGTGAAAGGTGAGTCGAGACCGACCGGGAGCAGCGCCGCGTGCGGCGGTGGTTTCTCGCGTACGGTGGCCCGCTCGGGGCCGACGCTAACCAGGTACGGGACTCCTCTGAACCCCTTCCGACCCCTACTGGTCCCTTGAACGGCACGGCCTGCGGGGCACAGAATGGGCGGCACCGGTGTCGCGACCCCGGCGGCGATCAGGGCCGTACGGGCTGAAACGTCGACTCTTCGCCGAAGGGACGACGGCATGCACCCGATGCTGCGGCGGCTCGATGACCTCGCCGCCCACCTGCGCACCCGCCCCGATGCCGTGGCGCTGCTCGGCCTCGGCTCGGCGGGCATGGCGTACGACCGCCTGGACGAGCACTCCGACCTGGACTTCTTCGTCGTGGTCGCCGACGGCGCGGTGCCCCGCTACGTCGAGGAGATCGGCTGGCTGGCGGCGCCGTGCCCGGTGGCGTACAGCTTCGCCAACGAGCGCAACGGCCGCAAGGCGCTCTACGCCGACGGGATCTTCGTCGAGTACGCGGTGTTCACCGTCGCGGAGCTGGCGCGGCTGCCGTTCACCGGCGCCCGCGTCGTCTGGCAGCGGGACGACGCGCCCGCCACCCTGGCCGAGTGCGGCCGGCCACCGGGCGGGCCGCCGTACGACACGGTGGAGTTCCACCTGAACGAGGCGCTGACCAACCTCTACGTCGGCCTGCACCGGGAGCTGCGCGGCGAACGGCTCACCGCGGCCCGCTTCATCCAGTCGTACGCGGTGGACCGGGTGATCGCACTGCTGCGCCTCACCGGGGCCGGGGCGGGACACCGGCGCGACCCGTTCGACGCCAGCCGGCGGGTCGAGCAGGCGTACCGGCCGGAGGTCCTGCCGCTGGCCGCGATGGTCCCGGGGTACGCGCGCAACCGGGAGGCGGCGCGGGCGGTGTTCGACTGGCTGGCGGGGCGGTTCCCGGTGGACCCGGTGATCGGCGAGGCGGTCCGGCGGCTGCTGGACGGCCCGCTCCCGCCTGCGCCGCACCGCGACCTCGCGCCGTCGGACGCACCGTGACGATCAACCCGAACGTCGACGTCCCGACGACGAAGGCGCACGGCCCGAGGGCAGGTCGCTGACTCGCTCCCCCGCCGTCGCATCGGGGACGGGCCGGATCGATCATTCCGGCCCGCGCCGGCCACCGGCCGTATCACGATGTTCGGGGTGGCCGGCGACCGGCGGGCCCGCCCCCGGCCGCGCGGGCGGGCGGCGGCGGCCATCGGCCCGGAACCGGTCGGGACGACCTCCTGCGGCGTGCCGACCGTCGACCGGCGGAAGGGGTGACGTGAGCGCGCTGGTGCTGATCGTGGTGCTGGCCGCCACCGTGCTCGTCGGCACCACCCTCGGTGGCCGGTACAGCGTGGCCCCGCCGGTCCTGCTGATCACCATGGGTGCGCTGCTCGCGCTGCTCCCGCCGTTTTCCGAGGTGGTGCTGGAGCCGGAGGTGGTGCTGCTGCTCTTCCTGCCGGCGATCCTCTACCGGGAGAGCCTGGTGATCAGCATCCGCGAGATCCGGGCCAACCTGCCGGCGATCACGTTGCTCGCGGTGGTGCTGGTGGCGGTCACGATGATCGTGGTCTCCCTGACCGTGCAGCAGTTCGGCGTCGAACCGGCCGCGGCCTGGGTGCTGGGCGCGGTCCTCGCGCCGACCGACGCCGCGGCGGTCGCCGGCCTCGCCAAGCGGATGCCCCGCCGGCTGCTGACCACGCTGCGCGCGGAGAGCCTGATCAACGACGGCACGGCGCTGGTGCTCTTCTCCGTCACGGTCGGCCTCATCGCCGGGGGCGCCTGGCCGGCCGCGCCGGTCCTGCTCGGCCAGTTCGCCGGCTCGGCGGCGGGCGGGGTCGCCGCCGGCCTGCTGGCCGGCGGGGTTGTGATCGCGATCCGTAAACGTCTCGACGACCCGCTGCGCGAGGGCGCGCTGAGCGTGCTGACCCCGTTCCTCGCCTTCCTGCTGGCGGAGCTCGTCCACGCCAGCGGGGTGCTGGCGGTGGTGGTCGCCGGCCTCGTCCTGTCCTACTTCGGGCCGCGGGTGATCCGGGCCCGGTCCCGGGTGCTGGCGTACGCCTTCTGGGATCTCACCACCTTCCTGATCAACGGTTCGTTGTTCGTCCTCCTCGGCATGCAGATCCCCCGCGCGGCGGAGAGCATCACCAGCACCTCGACGGTGCAGGCGCTGACCATCGGGGCGGTGGCGGCCGCGGTGGTGATGGTGACCCGGATGATCCTGGTGCAGATCTCCGGCTACGGCCTGGAGGTCGTCGCCCGTCGCAGGTCGCGACTCAGGGGCCCGACCGGCTACCGGGTGCGCACCGCGGCCGGATGGGCCGGCTTCCGTGGCGCGGTGTCCCTCGCGGCGGCGCTCGCGGTGCCGATGACGACGAAGGCGGGAGAGCCGATCGCCGAGCGTGACCTGATCATCTTCTGCACCGCGATGGTCATCGTGCTGACGATGGTGATCGAGGGCACCACCCTGCCTGCGGTGGTCAACTGGGCGCAGCTCAAGGGTGACGTGGAGCGGGAGGACGAGGTCAAGCGGGCTCGGACGGCGGCCACCAGGGCGGGCCTGGCCGCGCTGCCCGAGGTCGCCGCCGGGCTCGGCATCGGCGAGGACGCGGTCGACCGGCTCCGCGCCGACTACCAGCGGCACCTGGAGGAGACGCTCGCCGCCGAGACGGGCGACGAGGCCGCCCAGGCCCGGGAACTGGACCGCCAACTGCGGCTCAGCGTGCTCGACCACAAGCGCCGCGAGGTCAACCGGCTGCGCGACAACAACGAGATCGACGACGCCGTGCAGCGAGAGGTGCAGGCCGCGCTGGACATCGAGGAGATCCGGCTACTGGGGCCGAGCACCAGCGAATGACGCGCCGGGCGGACCGGCCTCAGGCACCCAGCCGCTGGCGGGCCAGGAACTTCGGCACGACCATCCGCCACGCCTCGGTCACCAGCTCGGTCATCTGGTCGTGGTCGAGCCGGTCGAGCCGGCAGCAGACCCAGTGGAAGCGCAGGTCGGACGCGCCGGGCAGGAAGAACAGGTCCGGCTCGGCGGCGACGAGCGCGTCGCGTTCCTCCTTCGGGTAGCCGAAACCCATCGTCGTCTCGTCGCGGGAGAACGCGACGTAGACGATGGCGCCCACCCGGAACTTCACCCGGTCGCGGATCAGGTGCTCGGTGGTGCGCGGCAACGTCAGTGCCAGCGACCGTACGTCGGCGACGGTGACCATGCGCCGACCGTAGCGGTGGGGGCCGACATCCCCGGGCGTTCAGCGCCCCCGGGCCTGGTTGACCCGGACCGCGCGCAGCAGGGTGCGGGGGGCGGCGAGCGAGTTCGGGTGGCGGCGCATCTCGACGACGGCGTCGAAGCGCCGGGCGGTCACCGGGTCGGTCACCGACGCGGCGGTGATCTGGTCGGCCACCCACCGGGAGATCCGGTAGCCCGGGGGGCGGGGGCCGGGCACCGACGGGCGGGCCAGGTCGGCGGAGGTGGACATCCCCCAGGCCGCGTCGACCACGACCCGCTGCAACGCGAGGAACGCCCGGGCCGGGCGGCGCAGGTCGGCGCCGGAGCGGAGGTACTCCGACAGGCAGGAGGCGTGCAGGGCCGCCGACGACATGCCCTGGCCGTAGATCGGATTGAACGAGGAGACCGCGTCACCGACCGCGACCAGCCCGGCCGGCAGCCGGTGGAGCCGGTGGTAGTCCCGGCGCCGGCTGTCGGCCTGCCGGTAGGTGCGGACCGTCCCGAGCATCTCGTTGGCCACCACCCGGGCGAACTCGGGAGGAAAGTCCTCCCGGCACCGGCGGACGAGGTCGTCCGCGTCGCGGCCGGGCCGGTCGTCGCCGTAGCTGCCGAGCATCACGATCCACCGGTCGCCCTCGATCGCGGAGAAGGCGGCGCCGGCGATGTCGCCGCCGGCCGCGGCGGTGCAGCCGGCCAGCACCGCGACCGGCACCGGGTGCTCTTCGGTACGCCGGAACGTGGCGGTCGCGTAGTGCAGGTTGATCGCCATCCGGCGCATCGGCGGGCGTTCCCACCCGCCCTGCTCCAGCCAGTCGCCGAGGCGGCTCGACCGGCCGGTGGCGTCCACCACGAAGTCGGCGGGCGTGACGACCGGGCCGGTGGCGCTCTGGTGCCGTACTCCGGTGACCGCGGTGCCGGCGAAGTCCAGGCCGGTGACGCGCCCGGGCAGCAGGGTCACGTTGGGCAGCGCCAACGTGCGGCGGCGGAGCAGCTCCTCCAGGAAGGGCCGGCTCGCCGCGATCATGTCGACGTCCGAGCCCGCGACCTTGCGCCGGCCGTCGAGGTAGCTGCGGCGGGCGGCGGCGGGCAGCAGGACGGCACCCTCGGCCACCGCCTGGCGGGAGAAGCCGGGGAACCACCGGTCGATCTGGTCCCGGCCCGCCGGCAGCAGGACGTGCATCTGGGTGCCCTGCGGCACACCGGCCCGGTGTCCGGTGCCAGCACTCAGCTCGTCCCGGTCCACGATGAACACGCTCTCGGCGTGCTCGGCGAGCACCCGGGCCGCCAGCAGCCCGGCCACGCTCGCGCCGAGCACCACGGCCCGGCCCATGAGCACCGATGGTGCCGTCGCGGGCCCGATGGCGCCGATCCGGGCGAAGACGCGCGCGGGCGACTGGTACATCACGACCTCCCGGGGGGCGGCGGTCCGGGTGCCGGCGTCGTGGCGCGTGTCCGGGCGTCCCCGCGGGTGCGCGGGGAGGCCGGGGCTGCGGGCATCGACGGGCAGGCCGAGCGGATTGACTCTGCGGTGAGCCTCGCGGCGAATCTAACCGTTCGGCCGCCCGCCGGCCTCCGTTAAGGCTGTCGTCATTCCGACGCCGCCGAAAACGGAGAAGGCTTCCCACCCGGTGCACCCGCCGACCGGGCCTACTTCCGCCGGTTGCGGTCCGCCGCGGCCCGGTCGTACTCGGCCTGGGCCGCCAGCACGGTGCCCAGCTCGCTCTCGACCAGCTCGATCAGCCCGATCAGCCGCTCGGCCACCCGGGCGCCGAGCGGGGTGAGGCTGTACTCGACGTGCGGCGGGATGGTCGTCTGCACGTCCCGCCGCACCAGGCCGTCCCGCTCCAGCGCCTGGAGCGTCTGGGAGAGCATCTTCTCGCTCACCCCGTCGACGCGGCGGCGCAGCGCGTTGAACCGGTACGCGCCCTCGTGCAGCGCGGACAGCGCCAGGATCCCCCACTTGCCGGCGATGTTCTCCAGCGTGCGACGCGAGCCGCAGCCGCGGGCGAAGACGTCCGCGACGAGCTGGTCGTCGGCGTCCCGGGCGTCCGCTCCGCCGGGGTTGGTGAGGGGAGCAGTCATGGCTCGACGGTACCCGGCCGACACCCTCCGATCCACCGCACTTACTTGCGAGTTGGCACTTTCCAAAAGTTAGTGCATGCTCAAGGCATCCGCCATCCCGAGGAGCAACCATGATCGTCGTAACCGGAGCCACCGGCCTGCTCGGCCGCCTCGTCGTCACCGAACTGCTCGACCGGGGCGTTCCCGCCGAGCAGATCGTCGCGGCGGTCCGCACCCCGGAGAAGGCCGCCGACCTGGCCGCCCGGGGGGTGCTCGTGCGCGAGGCCGACTACGACCGCCCCGAGACCCTGGCCGGCGCCCTCGCCGGCGCCGACCGCCTGCTGCTCGTCTCCGCCAACGAGGTCGGGCGGCGGGTGGCGCAGCACCGCGCCGTCATCGACGCCGCCGTGGCCGCCGGGGTACGCCTGATCGCGTACACCAGTGTCCTGAAGGCCGACACCGCCACCTTCCCGCTCGCTGCCGAGCACCAGGCGACCGAGGAGCTGATCCGGGCCTCCGGCCTGCCGTACGTGCTGCTGCGCAACGGCTGGTACACCGAGAACTACACCGGCAACCTGGCCGCCACGCTCGAGCACGGCGCGGTCCTCGGCAGCGCCGGTGCCGGCCGGGTCGCCGCCGCCACCCGCGCGGACTACGCCGCCGCCGCTGCCGCCGTCCTGGCCGGCGAGGGCCACGAGAACGCGGTCTACGAGTTGGGCGGCGACGAGCCGTTCACCCTGGCCGAACTCGCCGCCGAGATCTCCCGGCAGAGCGGCACCGAGGTGGTCTACCGCGACCTGCCGGCCGAGGAGTACGCGACGGCGCTGGTCGCCGCCGGCCTGCCGGAGCCGTACGCGGCCACGCTGGCCGAGTGCGACCGGGGCATCGCCCGGGGCGAGCTGACCACCGACAGCGGTGACCTGCGCCGCCTCGCCGGCCGCCCCACCACCCCCCTCGCCGACGCGGTCGCGGTGGCACTCAAGGGCTGACGCCCTCGGCGCCGGTGGCCCTGGCGCAGCCCGGCCACCGGCGCCCGCGCCGAGCACGGTGGTGATTCGGGCGTTTGCGGCGGTGGGCGGCGGGAAGGACCGACCTCCACCCGCCGAACGGAGATGACCTCGATGGAGGACCTGACCCACCGGTGGCCGCGCACCCTCGCGGCGCGAGCCAGCGGGCGCAGCCGACGGAGCACGTCGTGACCGGGCCGGTGGCCGACGAGCCGCTCGGTGAGCTGGAACTCGTGCACCGCTTCACCGGGCCGATGCCGACCGGGGTCAGTGTCTCGCACACCGGCCGCGTCTTCGTCAACTTCCCCCAGTGGGGCGACGAGGTGCCGGCGACGGTGGTCGAACTGCGCGACGGCGCGGAGGTGCCCTTCCCGGACCAGCGATGGAACAGTCCGTCCGGGGACGACGACGCGACGGCGTTCGTGTCGGTGCAGAGCGTCGTGGTCGACCCCGCCGACCGGCTCTGGGTGCTCGACACCGGCAGTCCGATGTTCCGACCCACCGCCCCCGGTGGGCCGAAACTGGTCCGGGTGGACCTGGACACCGACAACGTCGGCCAGGTCATCACCTTCCCGACCGACGTGGCGCTGCCCACGACGTACCTCAACGACGTGCGCTTCGACCTGCGGCGCGGCGCGGCCGGCATCGCCTACGTCACCGACTCGTCGCACTCCGGCCCGAACGGGATCGTCGTGGTGGACCTGGCCTCCGGGGCGTCCTGGCGGCGGCTGCACGACCACCCGTCCACCAAGGCCGAGCCGCTGGCGACGTTCCGGCCGGTGGTCGAGGGCCGGCCGCTGCTGGAACGCCCTGCCGACGGCCCGCCGAAGCCGATCGCGATGGGCTCGGACGGCATCGCCATCTCGCACGACGGCGCCCGGCTGTACTACTGCCCGCTCGCCTCGCGGCACTGGTACAGCGTGTCCACCGACGCGCTCGCCGACCCGGCGGTCGACGACGGCGTGGTCGCCGCGTCCGTGGCCCACGAGGGCGACAAGGGCGGCGCCTCCGACGGGCTGGAGTCCGACGACGCCGGCCGGCTCTACCTGACCTCGTACGAGCACAACGCCGTGCTGCGCCGCCGCGCCGACGGCGAGTACGAGACGCTGATCCACGATCCCCGGCTGCTGTGGCCCGACACGATGTCGGTCGCCACCGACGGGTACCTCTACGTGACCGCCAACCAACTGCACCGCCAGCCGACCTACCAGCGCGGCCAGGATCTGCGGCGCAAGCCGTACGCCCTGTTCCGGACCCGGATCGACGCCGGACCGGTGCTGCTGCGCTGACGGCGGGCGCGTGGGCGGCCCCGCGTGGCGCGCGGGGCCGCCGCTCAGCCCTGCCGCGCCTTCTGGCGCGGGTCGGCCTTGTTGAGCACGAACACCTTGCCTCGGCGGCGGACCACGATCGAGTTCGCCTTCCGCTTCAACGACCGCAGGGAGCTTCTGACCTTCATCCCGAGCCATCCCTTCCTCTGGTGACGCGCAGCCGTGACCGGTGGACGGTCGGCCGGCAGGAGGCGGCCCCGGCGCCGGGACCTCGTCGCCCGGGCCGTCGGCACACCGCGGCTGGTGTACCCGACCCGGCAACGGGCATTCGCCGTACCCGCGGTGGGCCGCTGACGGGGCGCGGCGCTCCCGCTTGACAGGTGTACGTCGTACACCTAGGGTTCGTGGGTACTCAGGTGTACGGCGTACACCTGCTGGTCGCGGACAGGAGTCGACATGAGCCCCACGAGAAGGACCGCGGTGGCCGCGGGAGTGTTCTTCCTGATCACCGAGATCGCCGCGATCGCGGGGCTGGTGCTCTACCGCCCGGTGCTGACCGACGCCGACTACGTCCTCGGGGCGGGCGCCGACCCTCGGGTGCTGCTCGGCGGGTTCTTCGAGCTGATCCTCGTCGGTGCCATCGTCGGCACCGCGGTCACGCTCTACCCCGTCGTCAGGCGGCAGCACCACGCCGCCGCTCTCGGCTACCTCTGCCTACGCATCCTGGAGGCGGTCGTCATCGTCGTGGGCATCCTCAGCGTCCTGTCGGTGGTGACGCTGCGCCGGGACGTGGCCGGGACGGCCGGCACCGACGACGCCGCACTCGTCACCGCCGCCCGGGCACTCGTCGCCCTCCACGACTGGGCCTTCCTGCTCGGCCCCAACGTCGCGCTCGGGGCCAACAGCCTGCTCCTCGCCCACCTGCTGTACCGGTCGCGGCTGGTGCCCCGGTCCATCGCCGTGCTGGGCCTGGTCGGCGGGCCGCTGATCTGCGCCTCGGCGACCGCCGTGCTGTTCGGGCGCTACGAGCAGGTCTCCACCTGGGGATCGCTCGCCGCGCTGCCCGTGTTCGCCTGGGAGGTCAGCCTCGCCGGCTACCTCATCCTCCGGGGCTTCGCGCCGGCCGCCGCCTCCGGCGGCGACGCACCGACGGGCCCGGTACGCGCCGAGCTGTCGGCCGTGTGAGCGGTCCGGTCGGGGTGGTGCCGCGACCGGCCGGGCCGGCAGCCGCGGCACCGGCCCGGCCGGTCACGGCGCCGGACGCAGCCGCCCGCGGGCCACCAGCTCGACGGTCAGCACCACCGCGACCGCCTCCACGGCCAGCAGCCCGACCAGGACGACGAGCTGGGTGATCCCGGCGGCGAGCGGACCCGCCCCGCCGAGCAGCATCCCGACGAAGGCGCCCGGCAGGGTCACCAGGCCCACCGTGCGGGTCTGGTCCAGCGCCGGGATCAACGCCTGGCCGGCCGCCGGGCGGCAGACCAGCAGCACCGCGTCGCGGGGCAGCAGCCCCAGCGCCAGGGCCGCCTCCACCTCACCCCGGCGGCCGGTCAGCTCGTCCAGGGCCCGCCGACCGGCCAACGAGGTGGCGGTCATCGCGCCGCCGATCAGGATCCCGGCGACCGGGATGACCGCGATCCCGCGCGCCGGCACCAGCCCCGCCAGCAGCAGACCCAGCACGACGGAGAGGCTGCCGGCCACGATCGGCACGGCGGCCCACCAGCCGCGCGCCCCGCCGGTGATCCGCCGGCCGGAGGTGCCCGCCGCGACCGCGCACATCACCACCACGAAGGCGGCGGTGGCCCACAGCGACGCCACGATGGCGGCGATCAGCAGCGACACCGCCGCCAACTGGAGCGCCGCGCGGACGGCGGCGACCGCGATCTGACGCCCGTGCCCGAGCCGGCCGACGGTGGCCACGGCCGCCGCCACGGCGGTGAGCACGACCAGGGTCACCGCCAGCTTCGGGCCGATCACCAGCATCGTCGACGACATCGGGTCAGTCTCCCGCGACCTCGCACGGTCCGCGCGGGACGACCCCCTGGGGCGCGGCGACGGGTCAGCGGGCGGGCGCGGCGCCGGCGGCGCGGGTGATGTCCAGCAGGTGGTGTTCGGTTTCGTGGATCGTGTGCTGGCCGAGCCAGAGCAGCGTCCGGGCCCGGGGTTCCGGCCACGGGTAGACGCCGGTGCGGGCGAGGTCCGCCTGGTCGAGTGCGGCGAACCGGGTCGCCAGGTCGGTCGCGGCGGTGGCCAAGGCGGCGAGCACCACCGTCGGGTCCTGTTCGTTGTAGGCGTCGGTGACGGCGCGTTCGTCGCGTCCCATCGGGGCGAACTCCGGCTGGTCGACGGTGAGCGCCAGGACCAGCCGTTCGGTCTGCACCCGGAGCACGTCCCGGACGTGGCAGGTGTACTCCAGTGGCGACCACACCCCCTCGGCCGGTCGCCGCCGCAGGTCCGCCACCCCGCCCACCGCGGTCGCGTACCGCTCACCGACCGTGCGCAGGAGCCGCGGCAGGTCGGCGGCGGAGACGGCGGCGTAGTCGAAGCCGCACTCGTCGCATCGATCCACCCGCTGAGGCTAACGGCACCACCGCCGGAAGGGGACCCCACGACGGCGGCGGCGACGGAACACCCGCGCGCGGGCGGAACTCGGGCCGCGTCCTCGTGGGAGCGACGGCGATCCGGCAGGATGGGTGGATGTCCGTGCTGTCCGTGCTGCCTCGCCCGGTCGTCGCCGCGCCGATGGCCGGCGGCCCGTCGACACCGGCCCTCGCGGCGGCCGTCTCGGCCGCCGGTGGCCTGGGTTTCCTGGCCGCCGGGATGATCAGCGCCGACCGGCTCGCCGCCGACGTGGCCGAGGTCCGTAGCCGCACCGACCGCCCGTTCGGCGTCAACGTCTTCCTGCCGGACGCGACCGGCGGGGCGGTCGACGAGGCCGCCGTCCGGGCGTACGCCGAACGGCTCGCCCCGGAGGCCCGGCGGCACGGGGTGACGCTCGGCGAACCGGTCGGCGGCGACGACGCGTACCCGGAGAAGCTGGCCGCCCTGCTCGCGGACCCGGTGCCGGTGGTGTCCTTCGTGTTCGGGCTGCCCGCCCGGGCGGCGGTGGCCGCCCTGCGGGAGCGAGGCACCGAGGTCTGGGCCACGGTCACCAGCCCCGACGCCGCCTCGGCGGCGGTCGGGCTCGGCGTGGACGCCGTCGTCGTGCAGGGCACCGAGGCCGGCGGGCACCGCGGTGGCCTGCCGGACGACGACGACTACGGGGTGCTGCCCCTGCTCCGGCTGGTCGCCGCCCGCTGCGACCGGCCGCTGGTGGCCGCCGGCGGCATCGCCGACGGCGCCGGGGTGGCGGCCGTGCTGGCCGCCGGTGCCGCCGCCGCCCAGCTCGGCACGGCCTTCCTGCGCTGCCCGGAGGCGGGCACCTCGCCGATGCACCGGGCGGCGGTGGCCAGCACCGCGCCGACCGCGCTGAGCCGCGCGTTCACCGGGAAACGGGCGCGAGGGCTGGTCAACGACTTCCTTCGCCGGCACGACGGGTCCGCACCCGTCGGCTACCCGCAGGTGTTGCACCTCACCCGCCCGCTGCTGGCCGCCGCCAAGGGCAGCGGGGACGCCTCGGTGGCGAACCAGTGGGCCGGTCAGGCGCACGCCCTGGCGACGGAGACGCCGGCGGGTGAGCTGGTCGCCGAGCTGACCGCCGGGGCCAGGGCCGCGCTGACGGCGGCGGCCGAGAGGTCCGGTGCCTGGGGCTGAGCCACGGCCCTCGGGCGGTGAATTGGGATGCGCCGCCCCGGTGGCCGCCCTACGGTGTCCCTCCGTGACGATCGACATCGTGAGCCTGGCGGACCGCCCGGACCTCGCTGCCCTGCTCGACGAGGACTTCGACGGGGCGTGGCCGCAGTTCATGCTCTGGGATCCGATGGGTGGCATCTACTACAACGTCGCCCACGACCTCTGTCCCGAGTTCGTGTTCGCCGCCGTCGACTCCACCGAGCCCGGGCGCGCCGTCGCGAAGGCGTACGCCGTGCCGCTGCGCTGGACCGAGCCGGAACTGCCCGACGGCGGCTGGGACCGGGCGATCCAGCGGGCCACCGTCACCCACCTCACCGGGGCCACGCCGAACATCGTGTCGGCCATCGAGATCTGCGTCCGGCCCGACCGGCGCGGCTCCGGACTCTCCGCCCGGATGCTCGCCGCCATGCGGCGGGCCGTCGCCGATCGGGGGTACGACACCCTGGTCGCCCCGGTCCGCCCGAGCGGCAAGCACACCGACCCCGAGCTGCCGATGACCGAGTACGCGGCCCGGGTCCGCGACGACGGCCTGCCGGTCGACCCGTGGCTGCGGGTACACGTGCGCGCGGGCGGACGCATCGAGCGGGTGGCCACCCGGTCCATGATGATCAGCGGCAGCCTCGACGACTGGCGCCGCTGGACCGGCCTGCCGTTCGACACGAGCGGGCCGGTGCACGTGCCGGGCGCGCTGGTGCCGGTGCACTGCGACGTGGAGCACGACCACGCCGTCTACGTGGAACCCAACGTCTGGGTCCGGCACCGGCTCTAGGCGGTCCCCTCGAGCCGCTGCTTCAGGTGCCGGTAGCTCGCCGGGGCGCCCTTCGCCGCCAGCCGGCGGACCATCGGCACGAGCGGCACGCCGACCCCGTGCCCGGTGAAGTCCAGGGCGAAGGTCACGCGTGACCGCGCGCCCTCGTCGAGAGGCTCGATGGTGACGGTCACGCTCGGCCTGATCGGCCCGTCGACCCCGTGCACCGCCCACCGGCCGGGCGGGCTGTCCTCGGTCACCTCCTGCGTCATGGTGCGCGCGACCCCGCCGATCCGGCGGGTCGTGGTGAACCGGGCGCCCGACCCGACCGGGCCACCCGACTCCACGCGTACGCCCACGACGTCGTGCTGCCACTCGGCGAACCGCGAGGGATCGGTGACGTACGCGAACACCTCTTCCGGCGGCCGGTCGATGTCGATGGTGGAGACGGCGGCGGTCATGGCTCCTCCTGCTCGTGCTGACGCGGCGGGTCGAGGGTGGCCCGCCCACCACTCATGACACACCGAAAGCGGGGCATGTGACCGGCCGGTTCGCCGCCGCGTCCGCCGGCCCGGCGTCAGGCGCCCGGCACATCCAGGACGTACCCGTTGATCGCGCGTACCTGGTCCGCGAGGTCCGGCAGCTCGACCACCTCGACGCCCGCCGCCGCCAGCAGCTCGACCCCCTGGCAGTCCACGAAGATCGGCGGTTCCCGCATCGCCAGCACGACCCGACGGATGCCCGCGGCCAGGATCAGCCCGGTGCAGGTGGACGACGGGCGCTGACGCACGCTGCACGGCTCCAGGGAGCTGTAGATGGTCGCTCCGGACAGGTCGACCCCGCGGAGCTTGACCAACGCGGACTCCTCGGCGTGCACATGGGAATCGGTCTCCCGGGAGTACCCCCGGGCCAGCTCCGTCCCGTCGCGGCCCACCACGATCGCGCCGACCGCGTACGCGGTGGCCTTCGGCGGGCACCGCCGGGAGAGGTCGATCGCGTCCTGGAGCCAGCGGCGGTCGAGGGCGGCCGGCGGGGTCACGTTGATCGCCGCTCACTCATCTCGTCGCTCCCCTCCGCCGGACTGATGCTGTCATTCGTACCCGACCCGGACCCGGGCGAGGTGGTCGGCGCGGCCGGCGAGAGCCCACTTCTCACCCGCGCACATGATCGGGCAGGTGGCGGGCCACCTCGGCCGGGGAGGGCATCCGCGCGATCTCCTCGGCGACCGCGCGGGCGGCGTCCCGGTGGTCGGTCCGCCCGGTGCGCGGCAGGAGCCGCCGGGCGTGCTCGGCGATCGCCGTGGCGCTCGCGTCGTCGCCGAGCAGGCGCAGCGCGGCGCCGGCCGCGCTGACCGCTTCGGCGTTGGCGAACTGGTCGGCGCCCTGCGGCAGGATCAGCTGCGGGACGCCGGCGGCGAGCGCGCCGAGGGTCGTGCCGCTGCCGCCGTGGTGCACGACGAGATCGGCGTGCGGCAGCAGCTGCGCCTGCGGCACCCAGCGCTGCACGCTGACGTTGTCCGGCACGTTTCCGAGCTGGTCCAGGGGCACCCGGCCGGCGGCGACCACCACCCGCGCGTCCAGGGTGGCCAGCCCCTCGACGGCCGCGCTCAGCAGGTCCCGGGTGCCGAAGGCGGTGCCGAGCGTCAGGTAGATCAGCGGCAGTGAGCTGCGGCGGCTGTCCCAGGCGGGCAGCGCCGCCGGCGTCGAGTACGCGACGGGCCGTAACTCGATCCGGTCCGCGGTGGCGAGGAAGCGCTCGTCCTGCAACGACGGCGGGCAGATGTCGACGTGCGGCCGTCCGGCGGCCTCGGCGTTCCGGGTGGGCAGTTCGAGGCCGATGCCCTCGGGGATCATCCGCCCGAAGCCGTGCCAGATCCCCGGGATGCCGGCCCGGTGGGCGGCGACGGCTGCTCCCGGCACGCCCCATTCGTGGACGACGAGGTCGGGCTCCAACCGGGCGAGTTCCGGTGCCAGGTCCTCGGCGTAGATCTCGTAGAACGCGTCCGCGGGACGGAAGGGGCGCAGGCCGTTCGCGGCGAGCGGTGCGTGCACCTCCTCGCCGACGGCGAAGTGCACCTCGTGTCCGGCGTCCCGGACGGCCACCGCCAGTGGGATCAGCGGATAGGTGTGGCCGACCGATGCGAGGCTGGCGAACAGTACGCGCATTCCGACGAAGGTACGCCCGCACTCCCGGGCACCTCGCGGCCCCCGGGTCGGCCCCCAACGGCTGGGGGTCGGCGACGTCCAGGTCTTCGCCGGCCGACAGCGGCCAGACGACGAGCCGCGGAAGCGGCGTCGCACCCACCGCCTACGCTCCGGGTGCATGGGAGATCCCTTCACGGTGCGCATCGCGGTCCGGGGCTACGAGCTCGACACCCAGGGCCACCTCAACCAGGCCGTCTACCTCCAGTACGCCGAGCACGCCCGGTGGGAGTGCCTGCGGGCCGCGGGCATCTCGCAGGACCGGCTGATCGCCACCGGCGTGGGCCCGGTCGCCCTGGAGGTCACCCTGCGATACCTGCGGGAGCTGCGCGGCGGGGACGAGGTGGACGTGTCCTGCGAGTTCCACTGGGGTGAGGGCCGGACTTTCCGGATCGAGCAGGACTACCGCCGCCTGGACGGCACCCAGGTCGCGACGGTGACCGGGGTGGGCGGTCTGCTCGACCTGTCGACCCGGCGGCTCGTGGCCGACCCGCGCGAGCGGTTCCGGGAGCTGGCCACCGACCCGGGACCCCTCCGCCTCTGAGGCCGGCGCGCCCACTGGCCGCCGACCGACACACGCGGCGTGCACGACGAAACCCGCCGCCACGAGCCGGTCCCGGGCGGCCGGACTTCTACGCTGGCAGGCATGAACTCGTGGGACGACTCGCGTCGGGCGTTCACCGACGCGGCGCTCTGGTTCGTCCGCACCACCGCCCTCGTCGGCGACCGGTGGAGCCGGCCCGGCCTGGGCGAGTGGGACGTGCGGGCCCTGGTCGGCCACACCAGCCGGTCCCTCCGCACGGTCGAGGAGTACCTGGCCCGGCCCGCCGACGGCGTCGAGGTCGCCTCCACTGGCGACTACTTCCGCGCCACGAGCGCCGCCGCGGCCGGTGCGGCGGTCGCCGCGCGCGGACGCGACGCCGGGGCGGCGCTGGGCAGCGATCCGGCGGCAGCCGTGGCGGAGCTGGCCACCCGCGTCCTCGCGCTGGTCGACACCCGGGACGGCGGCGCGCTCGTCACGACCGTCGTGGGCGGCATGCGGCTCGCGGACTACCTGCCGACCCGGACGTTCGAGCTTGCCGTGCACACCGCGGACCTCGCCACGGCACTCGGCGTACCGCCCGAGGTGCCGGCGACCGCCGCGGCGCAGGCGCTGCGCATCGTCGCCGAGCTGGCCGTCGGCCACGGTCTCGCCGGGCCGCTCCTGCTGGCCGCCACCGGCCGCCCGGGCAGCCTTCCGGCCGGCTTCTCGGTGCTCTGACAGCACGCCGGCCGCGGGTCCAGGTGGCATTCGGCGGCAAGCCGGCGGACCTGCCCGGACGCCCCGGTCGGCAGCCGCCGATCTTGGTGGGCGGGGTGTGGCATCGTGATGGGGATGGAGCCGGACGGTGACGCCGAGGCCCGCCGTACCCTGCCCGAACCGCTCCGGGTGGGCCTGGGGGTGCTGCGCGACTACCGGCCCACGCTCCGGCGGCTGCGGGCGCTGCTGCGCAGCATGGTGACCTCGTTCGTGGTGCTCAGCCTGACGCTGTGGCTGCTGCCGGGGGTCACCGCCAGCGGCCTGGTCGCGATGCTGTGGCTGGTCGGGCTGATCGCCGGGATCGGTGCGGTGCTGCGCCCGCTGCTGTTCGCCCTCTCCACCGCGCTGGGCGGCCTCGGGGCGCTGGCCATCGGCGTGTGCGTGCAGGCCGTCGTCATGTACGTCGCGTTGCGCCTGGACCCGGAGGCGCACGTCCGCGGGTTCGCCGACGCCTTCGCCGCCGCGTGGCTCGCCGTGGCGCTGGCCGCGATCCTGAACTGGCTCGCCGACGCCGGCACCGACGACGCGTTCGTCAGCGAGATGCTGTGGGTGATGAACCGGGTACGCCGTGGACCGGCTCGCCACCGGCGACGGGTGTGGCGCCGCCGGGGCGTCGCCGGGGTGCCGCCCGAGCGGCAGACGGCGGACGCCCTGCTCGTCGTCCAGCTCGACGGCGTGGCCGCGCCGCTGGTGCAGTGGGCCATCCGGGCCGGCAACCTGCCCACGATCGGTGGGTGGCTGCGCTCCCGCAGCCACCGGATGACGCACTGGCACACCGGCCTGCCGGCCACCACGCCCGCGGCGCAGGCGGGCCTGCTGCACGGCGAGGTCCGGCGGGTGCCGGCCTATCGCTGGTACGAGAAGGCGACCGCGGACGACACCGCCAGCCGGCTCATGGTGACCAGCCGGCCGCGCGACGCCGCCGAGGTCGAGCGCCGGCTGTCCACCGGGCACGGGCTGCTGCGCGACGGCGGGGTCAGCATCAGCACCGTCTTTTCCGGCGACGCCCCCACCAGCCTGCTCACGGTGAGCCGCGCCGGGCTGCCCGGGCGGTCCACCCGGGGCTACGCGGCGTTCATGGCCAGCCCGTACGGGTTCGCCCGGGCCATCGTGCGCGGCGCCGGGCAGGTGGTGCGCGAGCTGTACGAGGCACGGCGGCAGCGGCTGCGCGGCGTACAGCCCAGGGGCCGCCGCAGCGGCTCCTACCTGGCGCTGCGTCCGATGGCGAGCCTGCTCAGCGACCTCAACGTGTCGCTGATCGCCGAGCAGATGGCCGGCGGGGCGCCGGTGATCTTCTGCGACTTCCTCGACTACGACGAGGTGGCCCACCACGCCGGGCCGGCCCGGCCGCAGGCGCTGGCGGTCCTCGAAGCGCTCGACCAGACGCTCGGCATCCTCCAGCGGCTGGCGGCCGAGGCGGCGCGGCGCTACCACATCGTGGTGTTGAGCGACCACGGGCAGAGCCAGGGCGCCACGTTCCGCCAGCGGTACGGCGAGTCGCTGGCGCAGGTGGTCGCCCGGCTCGCCGCGCCCACCGTGCGCCCGACCGGCCCCGACGGCCGGCCGGGGCTCCCGATGCCGGTGCGGGAGGCGGCGACCGCCGAGGCCGCCGGCCCGGTCGAGGAGTGGGGACGGGTCAACACGCTGCTCACCGAGGTGGCGGGCCGGGGCGGGGCGACCGGCACGGCGACCCGGGTGGTGGTGCGGTCGCACACGGACGAGGGCGAGGTCACCCTGGGCCCGGCCGACGAGGAGGCGGCGGCAGCGACCCGGACCGATCCGGAGACCGTGGTGGTGGCGTCGGGCAACCTGGCGATGATCTACCTGCCCCGCCATCCGGGGCGGCTGACCCGCGAGCGGGTCGACACCCTCGTACCGGGGCTGATCGACGGCCTGGCCGCGCATCCCGGCATCGGTCTGGTCGTCGTCGACTCGGCGGCCGGGCCGCTGGCGATCGGGGCGCGCGGCTGCCACAACCTGCGGGACGGACAGGTCGACGGCGACGACCCGCTGACCCCGTACGGCCGGCGGGCGCGTCGGGACCTGCTGCGCCACCAGGCGATGGACCACGTCGGTGACCTCGTGGTGATCAGTGCGGTGGACCCGGGTCTGGAGGAGGTGGCGGCCTTCGAGGAGCTGGTGGGCTGCCACGGCGGGCTCGGCGGCTGGCAGACGGAGGCACTGCTGATCCACCCCGCCGACTGGCCGCAGGAGGGCGAGCTGGTCGGCCCGGAGGCCGTGCACGGGCAGTTGCTCGCCTGGCTGCGCCGGCTCGGGCTGCGCCGGCCCGACGACCAGACCGACGAGGGGGACGACCCGGCGGTCCGCACAGTGGACCCCGACCTGGGCGACGCGTAGCGCTGGCGGCCTCGGTCACGGCGCCACCGGCGGCTCGCCCGGCAGGGCCCGGCGCCGGGCCAGCCAGCTCAGCCCCTGGCTGACCAGCACGACGAGCAGGATCGCGGCGACGACGCTCTGCCACGGCTCGGGGAAGATCGCCCGCCCGAGGACGCCGATCGCGGCGTACAGCACCGACCACAGCAGGCTGGCGGGCGCGTCGGCGAGGGCGAAACGCCGCCAGGTCAGCCCGGACAGGGCCGCCGCCAGCAGCACCGGGATCCGGCCGCCCGGGATGAGCCGGGACACCAGCAGCGTCGAAACCAGCTCATCGCGCACGCGCGCCGTCATCCGGCCGACCCGCTGCCGGCCGCGCAGCCAGTGCAGGCGTCGGGCGAGTCGCTCGCCGCCCCAGCCGAGCATGCCGTAGGTCGCCAGGTCGCCCGCGTACGCTCCGAACGCGCCGGCGATCACGACGAGGACCACGGTGACCGGATGCTGGTGGGCGGCGAGCGCGGCGGCGCCACTGACCGCCGCGCCGGTCGGCACCACCGGGACGACGGACCCGAAGAGCACCACCAGGACCAGCGAGCCCAGCACGCCGAGCGTCGCCGTCACGGCCGGCGCACCGCGACGGACTCGCCCGGCCCCAGCACGCGCACCCGGGTGCCCGGGGAGACCGCCTCGGCGTGGCGGGCGAAGTCGTCCCCCGGGCCGAAGAACCGGTCCGGCCGGACCCGCTCGCAGCCGACCGGCCAGAAGGTGCCGAAGTGGATGGGCACTGCCCACGCCGCCGCCACGCGCCGGACCGCCTCCGCGGCGCCCGCCGGATCGAGGTGGCCGGGGCCGAGCGTGGGTCCCCACCCACCGACCGGGACGAGCGCCAGGTCGAGCGGCCCCAGCCCGGCCATCTCGTCGAAGAGACCGGTGTCCCCGGCGAACCAGGTCCGCAGCTCGCCGTCGATCAGGTAGCCGAGGGCGGGTGCCCGGTGCCGGGACCACGGGCCCCGGCCGGCGTGGTGTGCGGCGGGAACGGCGGCGACCGTGACCCGGCCGATCGTGGTGCGGTCGCCGACCGCGAGCTCCGTGCAGCGGCGGGCGGCCGCCGCGCCCAGCGCCTGGCGGACCACCCGGCCCGCACCCGCCGGCACCACCAGCGCGATGTCCGGGGGCAGCCGGCGCAACGACGCGAAGTCCAGGTGGTCGGCGTGCAGGTGGGAGACGAGTACGGCGTCCGGGGCGCCCGGCAGCCGCGGGGTGGGCCCACGGCGTCGCCGCAGGTGGGCGAGCCGGTCACGCAGCAGCGGGTCGGTCAGCAGCCGGGTGCCGGAGTCCTCGATCCACACGGTGCTGTGCCCGTACCACGTCAGCCGCACCACACCGCCTCGGTCACGCCTGCCACCGTATCCGGCGGTGCCACCGCGCGGCCCGAACCTGACCTGGCCCGCCGTCGGACCGAGATGGGCCCCCTCCCCCGGACGGTCGGCGGAGGGGTCGAATCGGCCATTCTGCCGGAAACGCTGCCACATACTCATACCGTCCGGCGGCGGCCGGGCGGGGCCGGGGTGGCGGAGGCCGGTGCCCGCGTCGTGGAGGGAGGGATCAGGCAGGTGAGTGTGGACGGCGACGGGCGGGTGCCGGCGGAACCCTGGCCGCTGCCCAGGGACGCCACGGTGGCGGATCACCTCGTGCAACGGTTGGCGTGCTGGGGCGTCCGCCGCTACTTCGGGTACCCGGGCGACGGCATCAACGGGATGACCTCGGCACTGCAACGCACCGACGAGCGGGCGCAGTTCGTACAGGTCCGGCACGAGGAGACCGCGGGCTTCGCGGCGTCCGCGCACGTGAAGTACGGGGGCGGCCCGCTGGGCAGCGTCCTGGTCACCAGCGGGCCGGGGGCGATCCACGCGCTGAACGGCCTGTACGACGCCAAGCTGGACCACCAGCCGGTGGTGGCCCTGGTCGGCCACACCGCCCTGACCGCCGAGGGTGGCGGGTACTACCAGGAGGTCGACCTGCTGGCGCTCTACAAGGACGTGGCCGCGGCGTTCCTGGCCCAGCTCGACCATCCCGCCCAGGTGCGTCACCTGGTGGACCGCGCCTGCCGGACCGCGCTGGCCCGCCGCACCGTCACCGCCCTGGTGCTCCCCCTGGACGTGCAGGACGAGCCGGCGGTGCCGGAGCCGCCGTACGCCCACGGGTACTACCACACCAGCAGCGTGCCGAGCAGCGGCCCGACCGTGCCGCCGGAGGCGGAGGTGCGCCGGGCGGCCGACGTCCTGCGCGGCGGCGAGCGGGTGGCCATGCTGGTCGGGCAGGGCGCGCTCGGCGCCGAGACCGAGGTACGCGAGGTCGCCCACCGGTTGGGGGCGGGCGTCGCCACCGCGCTGCTGGGCTTCCCCGCGGTCGACCACCGGGAGCCCTGGGTGACCGGCGCGATCGGGCTGCTCGGCACCCGCCCGAGCTGGCAGCTGATGCAGGGCTGCGACCGGCTGCTGATCGTCGGCAGCAACATGCCCTACTCGGAGTTCTACCCGCCGCCGGGGCAGGCCCGGGCGGTACAGGTCGACCGGGACGGCACCCAGTTGGGGCTGCGGTACCCGACCGAGGTGAACCTGACCGGCGACGCGGCCGCCACCCTCCGCGCGCTGCTGCGTGAGCTGGGGCCCGGCCCCGCGCCGACGGGCTGGCGGGAGACGATCTCCGCGGAGACCCGGGCGTGGCGCCGGACGCAGCGGGATCTCGCCGAGCAACCGGCCGACCCGGTCAACCCCCAGCTCCTCTTCGCCACCCTCAACGACCGCCTGCCCGACGACGTGATGATCTCGGTGGACTGCGGCACGACGACGGCCTGGTACGCCCGGCACATCCAGGTCCGCCCGGGCATGCTGGCCAGCCTCTCCGGCACCCTGCTGTCGATGGGCGGCGCGATGCCGTACGCGCTGGCGGCGAAGTTCGCCCACCCGGACCGCCCACTGGTCGCGCTCATCGGCGACGGCGCCATGCAGATGAACGGCGTCAACGAACTCATCACCGTGGCCAAGTACTGGCGCAGCTGGGCCGATCCGCGGTTCGTGGTGCTGGTGCTGAACAACCGGGACCTCGCCTTCGTCAGCTGGGAACAGCGCTCCACCGAGGGGACGCCGATGTTCCCGGACAGCCAGGAACTGCCGGACATCGGCTACCACCGGTGGGCGGAGGTGCTCGGGCTCGGTGGCGAGCTGGTCGACGCGCCGGAGCAGATCCCCGGCATGTGGGAGCGGGCGCTGAACGCCGACCGGCCGGTGGTCGTCAACGCCCTCGTCGACCCCGCCGAGCTGATGCTGCCCCCGCACTTCACGCTGGAACAGGCCCGCAACACCGCCGGGGCGCTGCTACGCGGTGACACCGACTGGGCCGGCATCATCCGCCGGGGTCTGCCCGCCACCCTCACCGCCTACCGATCACGTCGCAGGTGAGCGACGGGAGCATGCCCGCCCGTCCGTCCCGCTGGACGATGCCGCTCCGGGTACTGGAGGCGCCGTCGTACCTGCAGGCGTTCGTGCTGTCCGGGGTGGTCACCGTGCTGCTCGTCCGGGCCTTCCTCCAGGCGGCCGGCTACCCGCAGCTCGGCGGCGGCGGGCTGCACATCGCGCACGTGCTCTGGGGTGGCCTGCTGATGACCAGCGGGCTGGGTGTCGCGCTGGTCTTCCTGGGCAGCGCGGCGCGCAACCTCGGCGCGGTCCTGGGCGGGATCGGCTTCGGGCTGTTCATCGACGAGGTGGGCAAGTTCGTCACCGCCGGCACCGACTACTTCTACGCCCCGGCGGCCGGCATCATCTACGGCGCCTTCGCCCTGCTCGTGGTGATCACCCAGGCGATCCGGGGCCGGATCCGCCTCACCGGTCCGGAGCGGACGGCGAACGCGCTGTACGTGGTGGTCGGCGGGCTGCGCACCGGCCTCACCGACGACCGGCGGGCTGCCGCGACCCGGCTGGTGCGCGGATGCGGCCCGGACGTCGAGGACGCGATCACCCGGCTGCTCGACACGGTGCCCCGGCGCGAGGCACCCGGCCCCCGGTTCTGGCAGCCGTGGCTGCGCCGGGCCCGTCGGGCCGTGGTCTGGGTGACCACGCACCGGTGGGTGGTGGCGCTGGTGGTGCTCTACCTGGTCGGCGAGCCGTTCGTCGTCGTGCTGGGCGTCCTGCTGGACACGATCACCGGCCAGCTGCACGACCAGCGGGAGTGGCGGGCCGTGCTCGGGGTCTCGATCTCCGCGCTGATCACCGCGGTGCTCAGCATCCGCGGGGCGTGGCTGCTGCCTCGCGACCGGACGCGGGCCTTCCGGCTGTTCAAGCTCGCCCTCCTGGTCGACCTGCTGTTCGGGCAGATCTTCAGCTTCACCGTCAACCAGTTCGGGGCGCTCACCGCGCTCGCCGTGGACCTCTTCCTGCTCGGCGTGGTGACCGCGGAACACCGGCGGCTCTGCCGGCAGGGCCCGGAGCCCGACGGCTGAACTCCGCCGCCCGGACCACGGTCGCCGCCACGGTCGCTCGGGGAATCAACGTCCGGCGCCGTGCCGGCCGCCGGCCGGTCCGACCTCAGGGCAGCCCGCTCCAGGGGTCCTCGCGGCGCCAGATGGTCGGCAGGTGCAGGGCGACCCCGTCGCGGTCGGCGAGGCGGCCGAGCACGCGCATGGTGGTGTCGAGGTCGTCACCGGCGTACGGCAGCGCGCGCAGTGGCCGGTCCAGGGGGCGGAAGAAGTCGTCCCAGTGGGTGAGGACGACCCGCCGGGCACCGACGGTCCGCACGGTCTGCGCCCAGTAGCTCGTGAGGTACCCCTCGTCCCGCACGCCGAGCTGACCGACCCCGAGGTACGCGACATCGGCGCGGTGCCCCTCCAGCGCCCCGGGAACGAAGCCCGCGCTGCCCTGCACCAGGGCGGTGCGACCGCTGTCGTGCCGAACCAGGAGCGACCACGCCTCACCGCACCGGTAGGTACGGGCCCTGACCGGCGGCGCGACGGGCTCGGTGATGTGCCCGGGGAAGCGGTCCGGAGGGCAGTGTTCCGATGCCACGAACGCGAGGGTGAAGGCACCCGACGTGACCTGCTCGCCGGGGGTCACGACGCGGATCCGGTCCGGCGGGAGGCCGTGACCGCGTCCGACGTTGGCGGCCGACTCGCCACCGACGAGCGTGGCGTTCGTGCGCTCCGCGACGACGGCGGAATCCAGGACATGGTCGAAGTGGGTGTGCACCGGTACGACGGCGTCCAGCCGGCGGTGGGAGAGCCCGGCTCGGGCCAGCCCACCGGTGATCCGCTCCTGGTCCGGAGCGATCCTGGCGAACGCGACCTCGAGCAGCGAGGGCCGGGAGAAGAACCCGTCGGTCAGGATGGCGGATTCGCCGTCGTCCAGCAGCAGGGTGGACACGCCCAGGAACACGGCCGCGAAGCTTCCGGCGGCCGGCGGCACGTCGAACCGGGCCGCGTAGCGGTCAAGGTCGGGACGGCCGAGCTTCAGGCGCATGCGCGGGATGCTAGTGCCTCGTCTTCGAACGTTGATCGTGTAATCCGTCGGTTCTGAGGATTCGTCCGGCAGT
>NZ_JBAKHT010000039.1:0-45018 GCF_036906755.1 Micromonospora sp. CPCC 206171
TCCGCCTGCGCCCCACCCCGCACGAGTTCGCCATGTACTTCGACTGCTGAGCAGTCGACCGACACCGGCCGGGCCGGCTCCGCGATTCGCGGAGCCGGCCCGTTCCGTCGTACGGCCCCTTGATCGACGGTCAGGGTCGAACGGCGGGTGGGGCGGGGCGGGCGAGGCGCCACCGGCGCCAGGCCCGTGCCGTGAGCGCCACCACCAGGACGGTCATGGCGATCGCGCCGGGCGCCTTGGTGTACCGGGCCAGGGACGTGCCGTCCGGCAGCGCCAGGAAGGTGGCCACCGCGGCGGGCAGCACGAACCAGCCGGTCCGGCTCGCCGACACGGCGAGCAGCAGCAGCGGCCAGGTCGCGTACCAGGGATGGAAGACCGGGGCGAGCACCACCGTGGCGGCCAGCGCGACGCCGGCGGCGTGCAGGGTCACCCGGGGGCGGGCCGCCGCCAGCCGGCGTACCCGCTGCCGGACGTCGTTGAGGGCCCGCAGCGCCGTCCAGGCCCGCCACCAGAGCACCACCAGCAGCACCGCGAGCAGGACCAGCGCCACCGCCCGGGTGACCGGCACCGCGGCCGGCTCCCGCCCGGCCCACTCGCCGAGGTAGTCCACGACGACCCCCACCGCGGTGGGCGGGGAGGTCCACTGCTCGGTGTCGCCGCTGCGGGCCAGACCGGCGAGCCAGCCCAGGCCGAGCCCGGACAGCGCCGAGGTGGCGGCCAGCGCGGCCAGCACGCCGCCGGCCAGCCAGCCCCCGTCCCGCAGCAGCGCGCGCGGGGTGTACCGGCCGAGCACCGCCGCGAGGGCCGCGAACGGCAGCACCACCACGGCGGTCGCCTTCACCGTCACCGCCAGGCCCAGCAGCACCCCGGCGGCCAGCAGCGCCGTCGGCTTGCCGGGCAGCCGGACCAGCACCAGCAGGCCGAGCAGGAGCAGCCCGAGCATCACCGCGTCGTTGTGCGCCCCCGCCACCAGGTGCACCCCGACCAGCGGGCAGGCCAGCGCCAGCCAGGCCGCCCGGGCGGTGGGCACCCCGGCGGCCCGGGCCAGCCCGGGCAGGCAGAGCGCGGCCAGCAGCACGCCGGTCAGCGCGACCAGCCGCAGCAGCAGGACGGTGCCGACCAGGCCGCCGCCGAGGGCCGCGGCCAGCGCGGCGAGCAGCACGAAGAACGGGCCGTACGGCGCGGGAGTGTCCCGCCAGATCGGCGCCACCGACTCGACCCAGGGGCAGCCGGCCGCCGCCACCCCCAGCTCGTACGGGTCGTGGCCGGCGGCGTAGGCCCAGCCCTGGCAGGCGTACGAGTAGACGTCCCGGCTGCCCAGCGGCGGCGCGGCCAGCAGCGGAAGCAGCCACAGCCCGGCGGTCAGGTACGCCCACCGGGTCGACGGGGCGCCCCGGCGCAGCGACCACCAGGCCCCGACCAGCAGCGCCGTGCCGAGCAGCCAGCAGCCCAGGGCCCAGGGGGCGGCTCCGGCGCGCCAGGGGCCGGCGGGCGGGATGTCGGGCAGTGCCCCGCCCAGCCACCCGGCGACGGTGAGCAGCACCGCGCCGAGCAGGCCGGCGTACCGGGCGGACCGGGGCCGGCCGGCGGGCGCTGGCCCCGCGTCGGTCACCGGCGAACCTCTCCTCAGCCTGCGGGGGCCGGCCGGCGGGCCGCCCGAGCCGACCGTACCAACCGGACGGCCACCACGATCACCAACAGCGTCATCAGCGGGGCACCGGGCATCTTGGTGAACCGGGCCAGGCCGGTGCCGTCGGCCAGCACCAGGAACGACGACACCAGCGCGACCAGCGAGAACCATCCGGTACGCCGCGCGGTGGCGGCCAGCACGGTCAGCGGCCAGATCCAGTACCAGGGGTGGAAGAGCGGGGACAGCGCCACCGTGGCGGCCAGTGCCAGCCCGGCGTGCCAGAGCGGGTCCCGGGTGCGGGCCCGCCACCACAGCCACACCAGCAGCACGGCGAGCACCAGCACGCCGATCGTCCTGGTCACCGGCAGCGCGTCGACGTGCGCCCCGAAGAGCGCCGCGACGTACCCGACGGTCTGCCCGACCGCGGTGGACGGCGAGGTCCAGGCGATCACCAGGCTCCCCTGCTCCAGCCCGCTGATCCAGCCGAAGCCCAGGCCCGACGCGAAGGTCGCCGCGACCGTCGCGGCGAGCGCCCCGCCGACCACCGGGCCGCCGTCGGAGATCAGCGTCCGGATCCGGTACGGCCCGGCCATCGCGGCCAGCGCGGCGAACGGCACCACCACCAACGCGGTGATCTTCACGGCGGCGGCGAGCCCGAGCAGCACTCCCCCGGCCAGCAGCGCCCAGCGGCGACCGGGCCGGGACGCCACCACCGCCAGCCCGGCGACCATCAAACCGACCATCAGCGCGTCGTTGTGCGCGCCGGAGATCAGGTGCACGCCGACCAGGGGGGACGCCAGCGCCAGCCAGAGCGCCCGCGGCACCGGCACCCCGCAGCGGCGGGCCAGCACCGGCAGGCACCAGGCGGTCAGCGCCACCCCGGCCAGCGCCAGCAGCCGGAACAGCGCGGCGGCGGCGGTGAGCGAGCCGGTGGCCTTGACGATCGCGCCGGAGATCATGACGAACAGCGGCCCGTACGGCGCGGGGGTGTCCCGCCAGATGTACGAGATGGTGTCCAACCATGGGCAGGGGAGCGCGGAGACGCCCTGCTCGTACGGGCTGATCCCGGCCGCGTAGCTCGCGCCCTGGCAGGCGTACGCGTAGACGTCCCGGCTGCCCAGCGGCGGCGCGACCAGCAGCGGGACCAGCCAGAGCCCGGCGGTGACCAGCGCCCAGCGGGCGGACGGCACCCGGTCGCGCAGCGACCACCAGGCCCACGCCATCAGCGCGGTGCCGGCCAGCCAGAGGCCGATGACCAGCGGCCCGTGCCGGCCCTGCCAGATGCTGACCGGGGTGGGGCGCAGGTCTCCGTCGGGCAGCGCGCCGCCCAGGTACGCGGCGACGGCGAGCAGCGTCGAGCCGGCCAGACCGATCCAGCGCGAGAGGTGGTGAGGCACGTCCGACATGCTGCCAGTACGGTGGTCGCGGACCGGAGGTGGGCATGCGGCGCAGCAGGGTGGTGGGGCTCTCCGCCGGCTGCGCCGCCGTGGCCGGCGCGGTGTGGCTGGCCCTGCCGCCGATGGGTTCGGACCTCTCCGCCCAGGTGGCCCGGGCCGACTTCGTCACCGCGCACGGCACCGCCCTGGTGGACCTGCGCTGGTACGCCGGCATCCACCCGCTCGGCTACAGCCTGGTCACGCCGCCGCTGATGGCCACCCTCGGGGTGGGCGTCACCGGCGTCCTCGCCCTGGTCGCGGCGGCCACCGCGTTCGCGGCGCTGCTGGTGCGCACGCCGGTGCCCCGCCCCCTGCTCGGCAGCCTGGTCGGGGTGCTCACCATCACCGGCAACCTGGTCTCCGGCCGGGTCACCTACGCCCTCGGCGTGGCGTTCGGGTTGGCCGCGCTGCTGGCGCTGACCCTGCCGACGCACGGCCCGCCGGGCCGTCGCTGGGCGCGCCCCGTGCTGGTCGCGGCCGGCGCGCTGCTGGCCTCGGCGACCAGCCCGGTGGCCGGCCTCTTCGTCGGCCTGGCCGGCGCGGCGCTGCTGCTCACCCGCCGGTACGCCGACGGGCTGCTGCTCGGCGTCGCCGCCGCGCTGCCGCTGGGGGTGACCGGGCTGCTCTTCGGCGAGGGCGGCTGGATGAACATCAGCCGCACCGACACGCTGCGGGCGGTGCTGACCAGTCTGCTGGTGGCGGCGCTGGTGGCGTACCGGCCGGTGCGGGTGGGGGCGCTGCTGTCGGCGGCGGGGGTGCTGGCGGCGGCGCTGGTGCACACGCCGGTCGGGTTGAACGCCACCCGGCTGGCGGTGATGTTCGCGCTGCCGGTGCTGGCCGCCGCCGCCCGGCCGCCCCGCTGGCTGACCGCCCGGCCGGCGAGCGGGATGGGCCGGTGGGGTCGGGCGGCGGGCGGGGTGGCGCTGGCCGTGCTGCTGGCCGCGGTCTGCGCGTGGCAGCCGCCGGTGGTCGCCGCCGACCTGCGCAGCCTCGATGACCCGACCGCCGCCCGGTCGTTCTTCGCGCCGCTGCGGGCCGAGCTGGCGCGGCGCGGGCTCACCGGCCGGGTGGAGGTCCCGCCGACCCGCAGCTACTGGGAGGCCGCCCGGCTGGGCGAGGTGTCGCTGGCCCGGGGCTGGCTGCGGCAGGCGGACATCGCCCGCAACCCGCTCTTCTTCACCGCCGTGCCGGGGGCCGCGGGCACGGGCGTGCCGCTGACCGCCGACAGCTACCGGGCCTGGCTCGACGAGTTCGCCGTGCAGTACGTGGCGGTGCCCGACGCGCCGCTGTCCTGGGTCGGCCGGGCCGAGGCCGAGTTGGTCTCCGCCGGCCTGCCGTACCTGACGGAGGTCTGGTCGGACGGGCGGTGGCGGCTCTACGCGGTGGCCGACCCGACGCCGATCGTGGGCGCTCCCGGCGAGTTCGTCGGGCAGGACGGGGCGTCGTTGACGTTCCGCACGTCCGCCGCCGGCACGGTCCCGGTCCGGGTGTGGCACACCCGCTGGCTGACCGCCTCCGGCGGCGCCACCGTCGCCGCCGACGGGGACTGGACGACGGTCAGGGTGCCGCGCGCCGGCACCTACACCCTGCGCGGGTGACGGGCCGCCGGCCGGCGGACGCTGCCGGTCTCCACGCCCTTTCGAACTGATGTCGTGGACGAATCACCGGCGCTGGCAGCGGATGCGTAGGGCGGCGGCGAAGGCCGACTGACTCGTTTGCGTCATCAGCTCGACAGGACGCCACCGCCGGCCCGGTCGGGACGGGTCAGGCCGGTCAGCCGGGGTCGCGGCGTACCGGGGAGGGGCGGGCGCGGACGTGCAGCCGCTCCCCCTGCGGCCCGAAGAGGCTGAGGATCTCCAGCGGGCTGTCGTACGGGTTGCCGAACCAGTGCGGCGTACGGGTGTCGAACTCGGCGACCTCCCCCGCCTCCAGGGTCAGCTCGTGGCTGCCGAGCAGCAGCCGGCACCGCCCGGAGAGCACGTAGAGCCACTCGTACCCCTCGTGCACCTGCTGCTCGGGCTCCCCCGGCCGACCGCCGGGCGGGTAGATCATCTTGTAGGTCTGCACCCCGCCGGGGCGGCGGGTCAGCGGCACGATGGTGACCCCGTTGCGGACCACCGACCGGAGCCGGACCCGGGGGTCCCCGGTCTCCGGCGCGCCGACCAGGTCGTCGAGCGGCACCCGGTGGAACCGGGCCAGCGGGAGCAGCAGCTCCAGGGTGGGCCGGCGGCCACCGGACTCCAGCCGGGACAGGGTGCTCACCGAGATGCCGGTGGCGGCGGAGAGCTGGGCCAGCGTCACGGCGCGCTGCTGGCGCAGGGCCCGCAGGCGCGGCCCGACCGCCGTCAGCACCTCGCCCGGGGCCGCGGTGTCGTCCGCCATCCGTTCGTTTGCCATCTCGGCAACGATACTTGTCGGCGCGGGAAGGAGCGCGGACGATCCGGGGCATGGGCGGGACGGACCCGCCCGAAGGGGGAACGAGGATGCGGGAGCACCGGATCTACGACGTGGTGGTGGTCGGCGGCGGCGCGGCGGGGCTCAGCGGCGCGCTCACCCTGGGCCGGTCCCGCCGGTCGGTGCTGGTGATCGACGGCGGGGCGCCGCGCAACGCCCCCGCCGGGAACGTGCACAACTACCTCACCAGCGAGGGAGTCGCCCCCGCCGAGCTGTACGCGACGGGCCGGGCCGAGGTCGCCGGGTACGGCGTCGAGGTCGTCGACGGCACGGTCACCAAGGCGCACCGGGTCGAGGGGCACGACCGGGCCCGGTTCGAGGTGGAGCTGGCCGACGGAGAGCTGGTGCGGGCGCGGCGACTGCTGGTCACCACGGGGTTGGTCGACGAGCTGCCCGCGATCCCCGGGCTGGCCGAGCGCTGGGGCCGGGACGTGCTGCACTGCCCGTACTGCCACGGCTGGGAGGTGCGGGACCAGGCCGTGGGCGTGCTGGCCACCGGGCCGATGACCACCCACCACGCGCTGCTGTTCCGCCAGCTCACCGACGACGTGGTGGTGTTCACGCACACCGGCCCCCCGCTGGCCCGGGAGCAGGCCGAGCAGCTCGCCGCCCGCGGCGTACGGGTGGTCGAGGGCGGGGTGACGGCGGTGGAGGTGACCGACGACCGGCTCACCGGCGTACGGCTGCGCTCCGGGGAACTCGTCGCCCGGCAGGCGCTGGTGGTCGGGCCCCGGTTCGCCGCGCGGGCCGACCTGCTGGCCGGGCTCGGCCTGACGACCAGCGAGTTCGTCGTCGGCGGGCACGTCTTCGGCGACCACGTGGCCGCCGACGCCAGCGGGGCGACCGCGGTGCCGGGGGTCTGGGTGGCCGGCAACGTGACCGACCCGCAGGCCACCGTGATCGCCGCCGCGGCGGCGGGGATGAAGGCCGGCGCGGCGCTCAACGCCGACCTGATCGCCGAGGAGACCGACCGGGCGGTCGCCCTGCGCGCCCGCGCGGGCGCGCACCAGCACGCCGCAACCGGCGCACCCGATCACGGCGGAACCGGCACGCACGACCACGCCGGACGCGGCGTGCACGATCACGCCGGGAGCGGGACGGATGCCGTGGACGCCGAGACGGCGCGGCACTGGGACGAGCTCTACCAGCGGCGGGAGCGGATCTGGAGCGGGCGGGCCAACCCGCACCTGGTCGACGTCGTCGACCCGCTGCCGGCGGGCACCGCGCTGGACCTCGGCTGCGGCGAGGGCGCCGACGCGATCTGGCTGGCCGGCCGGGGCTGGCGGGTGACCGCGGTGGACGTCTCCGCCACCGCCCTGGACCGGGCGGCGGCCGAGGCGGCCACGGCCGGGGTGGCGGACCGGATCGACTTCCAGCGGCACGACCTGACCCGCACCTTCCCGGCAGGGGTGTTCGACCTGGTCTCCGCCCAGTTCCTCCAGTCGCCGCTGGAGTTCCCCCGGACCGAGGTGCTCCGGGCGGCGGCGCGGGCGGTGGCGCCCGGCGGGCGGCTCCTGATCGTCGAGCACGGCGAGGTCCCGCCGTGGTCCCGACTGGCCCACCCGGACGTGCGCTTCCCCACCCCGGAGGAGACCCTGGCCGAGCTGGACCTGGACCCGGACGGGTGGCGCACCGAGCGGCTGGACGCGCCCCGGCGCGCGGTCACCGACCCGGACGGGCAGCCGGCCACCCTGGTCGACCACCTGGTGCTGGTCCGCCGCCGCTGACGGCGCTCAGGCCTCCAGCACGCGTTCCATGGCCGCCCGGGACCGGCGGGCGGTGCGCAGGTACTCGTCGAGGAACTCGCCGGGGTCGTCGCGGCCGAGCAGCCGGACGACCCCGGCCAGCTCCACGCCGTGCCGGGGCAACTGGTCGCCGGCGCGGCCCCGGACCAGCATGAGCGCGTTGCGGACCTGCGCGGCGAGCGTCCAGCCGGCGGCCATCCCGGCGGCGTCCGCCGGGTCGACCAGGCCGGCCTCCCGGGCCGCCGCCAGCGCGTCGAGGGTCCGGGTGCCCCGCAGTCGCGGGTACGCCCCCGCGTGCCGGAGCTGGAGCAACTGCACCGCCCACTCGACGTCGGCCAGGCCACCCCGCCCCAGCTTGGTGTGGGTGGCCGGGTCGGCGCCCCGGGGCAGCCGCTCGTTCTCCACCCGGGCCTTGATCCGGCGGATCTCCACCACCTGCTCCCGGCTCAGCCCGTCGGCCGGCCAGCGGACCGGGTCGATCAGCGCCTCGAACTCCGTACCCAGGTCGGCGTCGCCGCAGACGAACCGGGCGCGCAGCAGCGCCTGCGCCTCCCACACCTTCGACCAGCGGGCGTAGTACTGCGCGTACGCGGCGAGGCTGCGCACCAGCGGGCCCTGCCGGCCCTCCGGGCGCAGGTCGGCGTCGACGCCGAGCGGCGGGTCGGGGGCGGGCACGCCGAGCAGTCGGCGCAGCTCCTCGGCGATGCCGTGGGCGGCGGCACTGGCGGCCTGCTCGTCCGCCCCGGCCGGTGAGTCGTAGACGAAGAGCACGTCGGCGTCGGAGAGGTAGTTCGACTCGTACCCGCCGAGCCGGCCCATGCCGATCACGGCGAACCGCAGTCCGGGCGGGCCCGGCTTGGCGGCCCGCGCGGTGCGCAGCGCGGCGGTGAGCGTGGCGTCGGTGACGTCGGAGAGCGCGGTGCCGACCCCGGTGACGTCGGCCAGGGGCGCGGCCGGCGAGCCCCGCTCCGGGCGCGGGGCGAGCCCGCCGGCCCGGCTGAGCAGGTCGGCGCAGGCGATCCGGACCAGCTCCCGCCGGCGCAGCGCGCGGACCGCCCGGATCGCCTGCTCCGGGTCGGCGTACCGGCCCGCGGCGGCGGCGAAGCCCTCGCAGAGCACCTCCCGGGTACGCGGGGCCAGCTCGCTCTCCTCCGCCAGCAGGCGCAGCGCCTCGGGCTCCCGGGCCAGCAGGTCGGCGGCGTACCGGGAGGAGGAGAGCACCCGGGCCAGCCGGCGGGCCACCGGGCCGGAGTCGCGCAGCAGCCGCAGGTACCAGGGGGTGCTGCCGAGCTTGTCCGAGACCTGCCGGTAGTTGAGCAGGCCGCGGTCCGGCTCGGGGGCGTCGGCGAACTCGCTGAGCAGCACCGGCAGCAGGGTGCGTTGGATGGCGGCGGTGCGGCTGACCCCGCCGGTGAGGGCCTGGAGGTGGCGCAGCGCCCCGGCGGGGTCGGCGAAGCCGAGGATCTCCAGCCGGTGCCGGGCCGCCTCCGGGGTGAGCCGCAGCCCGTCGGCGGGTACCCGGGCCACCGACTCCAGCAGCGGCCGGTAGAGCAGCTTGGCGTGCAGCCGGCGTACCTCGGTGGCGTGGGCGACCCACTCGGCGCGGAAGCTCTCCACGGCGCTGCGGCCCGGCGTGGCGGTGCAGCCGAGCGCGGCGGCGAGCCAGCGCAGCGCGGCCGGATCGGTCGGCACGGTGTGGGTGCGGCGCAGGCCCTGGAGCTGGAGCCGGTGCTCGACGGCGCGCAGGAAGCGGTACCCGCGCAGCAGCGCCTCGCCGTCGGCGCGGCCGACGTAGCCGCCGGTGACGAGCGCGCGCAGCGCCGGGATGGTGCCGGGCACCCGCAACGACTCGTCGCCGCGGCCGTGCACCAGTTGCAGCAGCTGGACGGCGAACTCGATGTCGCGCAGCCCGCCCGGCCCGCGCTTGATCTCGCGCTCCAGCTCCTTCGGCGGGACGTTGTCGATGATCCTGCGGCGCATGGCCCGGACGTCGGAGACCGCCTCGGGCCGCTCGGCGGCGGTCCAGACCAGCGGGGCGAGCGCCTCGATCCACTCCCGCGCCAGGGCCAGGTCGCCGGCGGCCGGGCGGGCCTTGAGCAGTGCCTGGAACTCCCAGGTCCGGGCCCAGCGCTGGTAGTAGGCCAGGTGGCTGGCGAGGGTGCGCACCAGCGGCCCCCGGTTGCCCTCGGGGCGCAGCGCGGCGTCCACCGGCCAGGCGACCAGCCCGCAGACGCCGATCAGCCGGGCGGCGACCGTGGTGGCGACGGTCAGGTCCGCGTCGTCGGCGGCCACGAAGATCACGTCGACGTCGGAGACGTAGTTCAGCTCGTCGCCGCCGCACTTGCCCATGGCGACCACCGCGAGCCGGGGCCGGAGGGTGCCCGCGGGCAGCTCGTCGACGGCGATCTCGTACGCCGCCGCCAGGGTCGCGTCGGCCAGCGCGGAGAGCGCGGCCATGGTCTGCTCCAGGCCGCGCCCACCGGTCAGGTCGGCCGCCGCGATCCGCAGCAGCGCCAACCGGTACGCCTGCCGCAGCACCGCCACCGGCGCGGTGGCGGTGGTCAGCCGCCCGGCGGCGGCGAGGTCCAGCCGGCCGTCGGCGGTGGGGGCGAGCCCGTCCGGGGCGGTGGCCAGTACCGTCCACTGCTCCGGGTTGGCGACCAGGTGGTCGCCGAGCGCCGACGAGGCGCCGAGCACGGCGACCAGCCGGCGGCGCAGCCCCGGGTCGGCGTGCACCGCGTCGAGCAGCACGGGCGGCTCGACGGCTCGGCGCTCCGCCTCGACCAGCCGGTGCAGCTGGCGCAGGGCCAGGTCCGGGTCGGCGGCCCGGCCGAGCGCGGCCAGCAGCTCGGCGGCCGGCTCGTCGACCGGCTCCTGCTCCTCGACCCGCCACAGCCCGAGACCGTCCGGGCCGAGCAGGTCGGCCGCGCGGGAGCCGCCGTCGGACTGCGCGGTGCCGAAGCCGTACCGGGCGAGCCGCCCCCTGGCCGGTCTGGTCATCTCACTGCCCGAGCAGCGGCAGGCTTCGCCGGGTGGGGTCGTCGCCCAGCTCGCCGAGGGCCAGCGCGGCGAAGCGGATCGCGAACGGCTGCCAGACCTCCTCCACGTCGGCCATCACCCGGTCGCAGGCGGCTACCACCAGCTCCGGGTCGTAGCCCAGCTCGGCGAGCACGTCGGAGTCGCGGGCCCAGTCGGCGATCATCGCGGTGTCGCACTCGATGTGGAACTGCAGCCCCCACGCCCGGTCCCCGAGGCGGAACGCCTGGTGCGGGTAGCGGGTCGAGGCGGCCAGCAGGGTGGCGCCCCGGGGCAGCTCGGTGATCTCGTCGGTGTGCCACTGGAGCACGTCCGGGATCAGCGGCACGTACCGGAACAGCGGGTCGGCGTCGGCGGCGTCCCGCTTGCCCACCACGCCGGGGCCGATCTCCGGCCCGGACGGGCTCCGCTCGACCAGGCCGGCGTGCGCGGTGGCGAGCAGTTGCCCGCCGAGGCAGACGCCGAGGGTCGGCACCCGGTACCGGACCGCCTTGCGCAGCAGCCCCTCCAGCGCCGGGAACCAGGGCGCGCCGGGGCTGCCGTCGGGCAGCGGGTACGCCTGCTGCTCACCGCCGAGCACCACCAGCGCGACGTACCCCTCCAGGTCGGCGGGGAGCGCGTCGCCGGCGTGCGGGCGGAGCACCCGCAGGTCGAGGCCCCCCTCGGTCAGCCACTCCCCCAGCCGGCGGAGGTCGTCGGTCGGGTCATTCTCGATCACCAGCGCGGTCGCCACGGTGTCGAGGCTATCGGGTGCGCCGGCGCCGACCCGGAACGGCTCGGCCGCTCCCGGCGCCGACTAGGCTCGGCCGCTGTGATCACCGACGACTGCCTGCGCCCGCCGGTCCTGTGCCCCGGTGACACGGTGATGCTCGTGTCGCCGTCCGGCCCGACCCGGCCCGAGCGGGTGGCCCGCGGCGTCGAGCTGCTGACCGGTTGGGGGCTGCGCCCGGTGCTGGCGCCGAACGCGTACGCCCGGCGGGGCTACCTGGCCGGCGACGACGCGCTGCGCGCCGCCGACCTGAACATCGCCTTCGCCGACCCCGAGGTGCGCGGGGTGATCTGCACCCGGGGCGGCTACGGCGCGCAGCGGGTGGTCGACCTGCTCGACATGGCCGCCGTACGCCGGGACCCGAAGGTGGTCGCCGGCTTCTCGGACATCACCGCGTTGCAGTTCGCGCTCTGGCGGGGCGCCCGGCTGGCCGGCGTGCACGGCCCCGGGGCGGCCTGGCTGGACGAGCGGACCCCGCTGCGCTCGGCGGAGTCGCTGCACGCCGCGCTGATGACCACCGAGCCGGTGACCGTCGCCGCCACGCCGGACGAGGAGACCTTCGCCGTCCGGGTGCCCGGCCGGGCGGTCGGTCCGCTGCTCGGCGGCAACCTCTGCCTGATCACCGCCTCCATCGGCACCCCGGACATGCCCGACCTGACCGGCGCGGTGCTGCTGATCGAGGAGGTGCAGGAGCCGCCGTACAAGGTCGACCGGATGCTGACCCACCTGCGCCGGGCGGGCGTGCTGGACGGCGTGGCCGGGGTGGCGGTCGGCCAGTTCACCGAGTGCGCCGACGGCTGGGACACCACCGTCACCGACGTGCTCACCGAGTGCCTGGGCGAGCTCGGCGTCCCGGTCCTCGGCGGCCTCCCGGTCGGCCACGGCGTCGGCCAGCTCACCGTCCCGGTCGGCACCCGCGCCACCCTCGACGCCGACGCCGGCACCCTCACGGTGGCCCCCGCCGTCCGCTGACCGGGTGGGATTTTCAGCTGGGTGACAGGGTCGGCACGGGTGCGGCCCAGGTTTGGTGGTCACTGTCGGTGAGGTCATCGCACCAACCACCGATCACTGGAGGATTGATGTCCCGCACGATCTCGAAGAAGCACCTGTTGGCCGGGCTCGCCGCCGCCGGAGTGCTCGGCGTGGGGATCGCCGCCCCGACGGTGGCCTTCGCCGAGGACGCCACCCCGTCGCCCAGCGCCAGCAGCAGCGCCGACCAGGGCACCGACCGGCAGCAGCAGAAGGCCGACCGCCAGGGCGAGTTCGCCGAGGCGCTGGCCAAGGAGCTCGGCGTGCCCACCGAGAAGGTGACCGCCGCGCTGGACAAGCTGCGCGAGCAGCGCAAGGCCGACCGCCCGGAGCGCCCGTCCGCCGAGGACCGGCAGGCGGCGCTCAAGGACCGGCTGGCCCAGGCGGTCGAGGACGGCAAGCTCACCCAGGAGCAGGCCGACGCCATCACCAAGGCCGCCGAGGCCGGCGTCTTCCCGGGCCCGGGCGGCCGTGGCCACCACGGCGGCATGGGTACGCCCGGCAGGTGACCCGGGTGGGCAACGGTTGATCAACTCCATTCCGGCGATGTGGCGGCTTCTCCGCGAGCCACAGACCGCCACGTCGGCGAAACGGAGTCGATCACGCCTGGCGCGACCCGCCCTCGGGCCGGTCCCGCCCCGGCAGCGTCGCCGGGGCGGGACCCGCCAGGCGGTGGGCTCAGGCTCCGGCGGGCGGCGGCGCGAAGACGCCGAAGTGGTTGCCGGCCGGGTCGAGCAGGTGGGCGAAGGTCAGGCCGTTGTCGTTCGACTTCAGCGGGACCAGCACCTTGCCGCCGGCCGCCTCGGCCCGCCGGCAGGTGTCGGCCACGTCGGCCACCTGCACGTAGAACACCGCGTAGTTCGGGCCGGCCCCGCCGGTGGCCCGGATCGCGCCCTGGATCGACCCCTCCGGCCCCGGCTCCACCACCCGGTACGACGTCTCCGGGTTGCCCTGTTCGGTGAACGCCCAACCGAACACGTCGGTGTAGAACCGCCCGGTCTCCTCGGGCCGGTCGGTGCCGACCTCGAACCAGCTGACCGCGTTGGTGATCGTGGACATGTGTGTCGCCTCCCGTCGCCGGCACCGGCCGGTCGGCCGGGCTCGTCAGGAGTCAGCCTCGGGGTCGTCCGCGACACCGTCCTGTCGGTGTTTCCGGATCAGTCAGCCGGGCGCTCAGACCAGGCTCAGCGCGCGGACCCGCTCGTGCGGGATGTCCAGGTCGTCGAGGCGCAGCTCGCGGGTGACCACCTCGGGCAGCGCCTGCACCCCGAGGATCCGATCGGTGCGGAAGCAGCGCAGCCCGTCGCGCAGCCGGCACCAGGCGAGCAGGTACCAGTGTCGGGGGTTGCCGAGGTAGCCGAGCGGTTCGACCTCGCGCGCAGACGCTGCCCCGGCGCGGTCGGCGTACCGCAGGCGCAGCACGCGCCGCGCGGAGACCGCGTCGGCGACGACGGCCGGGACGGGCGTGGCCGGCCCCTCGCCGATCAGGTGCACCCGGCCGGCGAGCCGGTGCGCCTCGGCCGCGTCGGCAGCCGGCATGACCGCCAGCAGCTTGCGCAGGGCGGTGGCGCCCGCCCCGGCGAACGGCGTGCCGCCGAGCCGGTGCAGCGCGACGGCCATCGCGACCGCCTCGGCGGCGGTCAGGTTGACCGGTGGCAGGGTGTGCGCCCGGTCGACCACGTAGCCGCCGGTGCGGCCGGGCTCGGCCCAGATCGGCACGCCGGAGCCCTGCAACGCGCTGATGTCCCGCTCGATGGTGCGGGTGCTCACCTCGAAGCGCCCGGCCAGCCAGCGGGCGCTGCGCGGCCGGGGCGACACCGCCCGCAACTCCTCCACCAGGCCGTAGAGACGGTCGGTCCGGTTCACCCCCGCAACCTAGGCCCGGGGTACGACAGCGGCGCTCAGGCGATGCAGGCGCAGACGATCAGCGCGGCGCCGAAGTGGGTGGCGGCGCTGACCCGGGCCGCCGGGTGCGGCTCGTCGGAGCAGATGATCTCGCCCAGCTTGCCCGGGGTGAGCAGGTCGAGCACGAAGAAGGCCAGCGCCATGATGGCCAGCCCGATCAGCCCGAAGATCACCGTGGAGGCGAGCCCCTTGGCGAAGTCGCTGTAGCTGGTCAGGATCGCGGTGAAGACGATCCCGGCGATGCCGAGCTGGTTGGCGGCGAGCAGCAGCGCGGCGTTGTTGTTGCGCCGTACCCAGATCAGCTCGCGCAGCCTCCCCGGGGTCAGCACGTCGACCAGCAGGAAGCCGGCCGCCATCAGGCCCACCCCGACGACCCCGAAAACCACGCTCTGCCACGCCCCGCTGAGCAGATCCTCCAGCACCGACTGCCTCCCGGCCTCCTACGCCCGGCGAGGGTGCCGGCGCGGTGATCGAGACGATAGCGGCACCGCGCCACCGCGATCTAGAGCGACAGATACCGCTGCCGCTCGTACGGGGTGACCTCGCGGCGGTACTGCTCCCACTCGGCGCGCTTGTTGCGCAGGAAGAAGTCGAAGACGTGCTCGCCGAGCACCTCGGCGATCAGCTCCGAGCCGGCCATCACGTCGATCGCCTCGGCGAGGTTCTCCGGCAGCGCCTCGTACCCCATCGCCCGCCGCTCGGCGCTGGTCAGCGACCAGACGTCGTCCTCGGCGCCCGGCGGCAGCTCGTAGCCCTCCTCGATGCCCTTGAGGCCGGCGCCGAGCAGCACCGCGAAGGCGAGGTACGGGTTGGTCGCCGAGTCCAGCGAGCGGACCTCCACCCGGGCCGAGTTCGGCTTGCCGTACGCGGGCACCCGGACCAGCGCCGACCGGTTCAGGTGGCCCCAGCAGACGTACGCCGGGCTCTCGGTGATCCGGTCCGGCAGCGCCAGCGGGAAGAGCCGCTTGTACGAGTTGACCCACTGGTTGGTGACCGCGGTGTACTCGCGGGCGTGCATCAGCAGGCCGGCGATGAACGACTTGGCCACCTTGGAGAGCTTCATCGGGTCCCCGGCGTCGTGGAACGCGTTGCGCTCGCCCTCGAACAGCGACAGGTGGGTGTGCATGCCGCTGCCCGGCTGGTCGGTGAAGGGCTTCGGCATGAAGGTGGCCTGCACGCCGGTCGAGAGCGCCACCTCCTTGACCACGTGCCGGAAGGTCATGATGTTGTCGGCGGTGGTCAGCGCGTCGGCGTAGCGCAGGTCGATCTCCTGCTGGCCGGGGGCCACCTCGTGGTGGCTGAACTCCACCGAGATGCCGATCCGTTCCAGGGCCAGCACGGCCTGGCGGCGGAAGTCCCGCGCCACGGCGTGCGTGGTGTGCTCGAAGTAGCCGCCGCTGTCCACGGGCACCGGCAGGGAGCCGTCCTGGGGGCCGTTCTCCAGCAGGAAGAACTCGATCTCCGGGTGGGTGTAGAAGGTGAAGCCCTTCTCGGCGGCCTTGGACAGCATCCGGCGCAGCACGTGCCGCGGGTCCGCCCAGGAGGGACCGCCGTCGGGGAGCAGGATGTCGCAGAACATCCGGGCGCTCTCGCCGCTGACCCCGCCCTCGAAGGGGAAGACCTGGAAGGTGGTCGGGTCCGGCATGGCGACCATGTCGGACTCGAAGACCCGGGCGAAGCCCTCGATCGCGGAGCCGTCGAACCCGATGCCCTCCTCGAAGGCGGCCTCCAGCTCGGCGGGGGCGACCGACACGCTCTTGAGCGTGCCGAGCACGTCGGTGAACCACAGCCGGACGAACCGGATGTCCCGCTCTTCCAGCGTACGGAGGACGAACTCCTGCTGACGGTCCACTTCCCCAACCCCTCGCGACACTCTTTGTCCGCCTTCGACCGGGCTGCGCCCGACCTGACCGCCCAGTCTCCCCGGGCCTCGTTACGCCGACGTTACGCGAAGCACCGCCGCCCCGTCCCGTCGTGTCCCGCCCGCCGGTGGCCGTTCGGTAGGGGTGGCCGCCGTCTCGTCCCGGCCACCGCGTCGGTACGCCGGGGCTGGGGCAAGATGAGGGCATGCCCACCCTGCGTCTCGCCCTGTCACAGGTCAACCCGACCGTCGGCGACCTCGCCGGCAACGCCGAGCTGGTCCGCACGTGGAGCCGCCGCGCCGCCGACGCCGGCGCCCAGCTCGTCGCCTTCCCGGAGATGATGCTGACCGGCTACCCGGTCGAGGACCTGGTCTTCCGCCGCTCCTTCGTGGCGGCCTCGAAGGCCGCGCTGGAGCAGCTCGCGGCCGACCTGGCCGCGGACGGGCTCGGCGACCTGCCGGTCGTGGTCGGCTACCTGGACGCGGACGGCCCACCGCAGGTCAGCGGGGACGCCCAGCCGGGCCGGGGGGCCCGCAACGCCGCCGCGCTGCTGCACTCCGGCGGCGTCGTGGCCACCTACTTCAAGCACCACCTGCCCAACTACGGCGTCTTCGACGAGGACCGCTACTTCCTTCCCGGCGACGCCCTCACCGTCGTGCGGATCGGCGGGGTGGACGTGGCGCTGACCATCTGCGAGGACCTCTGGCAGGCCGGCGGCCCGTTCGCGGTGGCCCGGCAGGCCGGCGTGGGGCTGGTGGTCAACATCAACGGCTCGCCGTACGAGCTGAACAAGGACGACATCCGGCTGCCGCTGGTCCGCCGCCGGGCCGCCGAGGCCGGCGCGACCATCGCGTACGTCAACATGATCGGCGGCCAGGACGAACTGGTCTTCGAGGGCGACTCGATGATCGTGGCGGCCGACGGCACCCTGCTCACCCGCGCCCCGCAGTTCGTCGAGCACCTGCTGGTGCACGACGTCGAGCTGCCCGAGGCGGGCGAGCGCGGCGCGGACACCGAGGAACTGGCCGACGGGATGCGGGTGGTCCGCCGTACCGTCGGAGCCGTCCCGCCGGCCCCGACGGGCCCGGCGGCCGCCGGCGGGGTGATGGAACCGGTCGCGGACGAGGCCGAGGTGTGGCAGGCGCTGGTGCTCGGCCTGCGCGACTACGTCAACAAGAACCGCTTCCCGTCGGTGGTGCTGGGCCTGTCCGGCGGCATCGACTCGGCGGTGGTGGCCGCGCTCGCCGTCGACGCGCTAGGGCCGCAGCGGGTGGTCGGGGTGTCGCTGCCCAGCCAGCACTCCTCGGAGCACTCCCGGGCCGACGCGGAGGACCTGGGCAAGCGGACCGGCCTGGACTACCGGGTCGAGCCGATCCAGCCGATGGTGGACACCTTCCTGGCCAACATGTCGCTGTCCGGGGTGACGGTGGAGAACCTCCAGGCGCGGGTCCGGGGCGTGATCCTGATGGCGCTGTCGAACCAGGAGGGCCACCTGGTCCTCACCACCGGCAACAAGAGCGAGCTGGCGGTGGGCTACTCGACCCTGTACGGCGACTCGGTCGGCGGCTTCAACCCGGTCAAGGACGTCTGGAAGACGCTGATCTGGCGGCTGGCGAAGTGGCGCAACGCCGACGCGGCCAGCCGGGGCGAGACCCCGCCGATCCCGGAGAGCTCGATCGGCAAGCCGCCGTCGGCCGAGCTGAGCCCGGGCCAGCTGGACAGCGACACCCTGCCCGACTACGACGCGCTCGACCCGATCCTGATCGGCTACGTCGACGGCGACCTGGGCCGCCACGGGCTGGTGGAGTCCGGCCACGACCCGGCGGTCGTCGACCGGGTGCTCCGGATGGTGGACACCGCCGAGTACAAGCGCCGGCAGTCCGCCCCGGGCACGAAGATCTCCATCAAGGCGTTCGGCCGGGACCGCCGGCTGCCGATCACCAACCGCTGGCGCGAGCAGGGCTGAGCGGAACTGTTCCCGGCGCGGCCGCGACCGGTCCCGGTCCCGCCGCGCCGGTCGGCGCCGAGTGAAATCCTGCACTGTGCCCTGCCGTGAGGCGGTCGTCCGGTGCGACGATCGCGGCGGAACCCGGGGACCGCGACGGCGGCCTCGAGGAAAGGAGACAGTCATGGTGGAGTCCACCCCGACCGAGGTGACCGCCCTCTACGGCGGCCCGGCCACCCGGCGGGTACGCACCCGCGACCTGATCGCCGCCAAGGAGCGCGGCGACCGCTGGGCGATGCTCACCTCGTACGACCAGTACACCGCCTCGATCTTCGACGCCGCCGGCATCCCCGTGCTGCTGGTCGGCGACTCGGCAGCGAACAACGTGTTCGGCTACGAGACCACCCTGCCGGTGACCGCCGAGGAGCTGCTGCCGCTGGTCCGGGCCGTGGTCCGGGCGACGAAGCACTCGCTGATCGTCGGTGACCTGCCCTTCGGCTCGTACGAGGAGGGCCCGACCCAGGCGCTGCGCACGGCGGTGCGGTTCATGAAGGAGGGCGGCTGCCACGCGGTGAAGCTGGAGGGTGGCCGGCGCTGCGCCGACCAGATCGCCGCGATCGTCGGCGCCGGCATCCCGGTGATGGCGCACATCGGCTTCACCCCGCAGAGCGAGCACACCCTGGGCGGCTACCGGGTCCAGGGGCGGGGCGACGCCGCCGACGAGGTGCTCGCCGACGCCCGGGCGGTGGCCGAGGCCGGCGCGTTCGCGGTGGTGCTGGAGATGGTGCCGGGCGAGGTGGCCAAGCGGATCACCGCGGAGCTGCCGATCCCGACGGTGGGCATCGGCGCCGGCCCGGACACCGACGCCCAGGTGCTGGTCTGGCAGGACATGGCCGGCCTGCGTACCGGCCGGGCGCCGCGGTTCGTCAAGCGCTACGCCGACCTGGCCGGGACGCTGACGGAGGCGACCCGGCGCTTCGCCGACGAGGTACGCGGCGGCGAGTTCCCCGCCGCCGAGCACACCTTCTAGGACGAGGGGGCGGTGGGGGTCGTCCGCACCTCCACCGCCCCGCTCGCCGGGTCCACAGTCACCCGAGGCGGGTCATGTCCGATCCGGTCGTGCCTGTCCGGTCGCGCCGTTCCGGGGCATGACACCACCGCGAGCGTGATACCTCAGTGGCATCAAGATGACTCTGAGGTATCACGCTCGTTCGGTGACGGCCGGGCCGGCAAGACACCCGCGTGGCGGCGCGGGACAGCGGTGCGGCGTCCTGCGCCCATCAAGCGAGGGACGCGGGGTGTCGCGGGTGCTGCGGTTCGGTACGCGAGGGACGCGGGGCGTCGCGGTGCCGCGGTTGGCACGCGGGGGCGGCGGGGCGTCGCGGTGCCGCGGTTGGCACGCGGGAGCGGCGGGGCGTCGCGGTGCCGCGGTTGGCACGCGGGGGCGAGCCCCCGCCGTGACCGGGTGCCGGACGGCGTCGGCGTCAGAGGTCGGTGACGCGGATGCCGGCGTGCGCCTTGTAGCGCTTGTTGATGGCGATCAGGTTGGCGGTGAACGCTTCGATCTGGTGGGCGTTGCGCAGCCGGCCGGCGTAGATGCCCCGCATGCCGGGGATCCGGGCCGCCAGCGCGCCGACGATGTCGACCAGTTCCCGCTCCTCGGTGCAGATCAGCACGTCGAGGTCGATCCGGTCGATCTCCGGGTCGGCCAGCAGTGGCGCGCTGACGTGGTTGAACGCCGCGCAGACCCGGGAGTCCGGCAGCAGGGCGGCGGCCTGCTGCACCGCGCTGCCCTCGGGCACCGGGAGGGCGTACGGGCCCTGCTTGTCGAAGCCGAGCGGGTTGACGCAGTCGACCACGATCTTGCCGGCGAGCGGCTCGGCGAGGGCGGCGACGATGGCGGCGTGCCCGTCCCACGGCACCGCGATGATCACCACGTCGCTGCGACGGGCCACCTCGTCGTTGTCGGCCCCGGCGACGTCCACTCCGGCCGGTACGCCGGGCAGCGCCGCGATCTCGGCGGCGGCCGCCGCGGCCCGCTCGGCGGAACGGGAACCGATCAGCACGGTCTGCCCGGCCCGGGCGAGCCGGTAGGCGAGGCCCCGCCCCTGGTCGCCGGTGCCACCGATGATGCCGACGGTCAGCCCGGAGACGTCGGGCAGCGTGGTCGCGTCGTAAGCCATGCGGTCATCCTCGCAAACCGCCCCCGCCCCCAGCACCGCCCACCGCTGTGACAATCCCCGCTACCACCCCGCCACCCTCCGATCCCGCCGCCCTTCGACGCCGCGCCGCCCTTCGCTGCGGCCACTTTCAGAGAAAGCGTGGCTATTCGGGCCGCCAAGGCCACGCTTTCTCTGAAAGTGCAGGGGGGGTCGGGGCGCGGGTGGGTGCGGCGGTGGACGCATGGGGGGCCTGGGCCGGCGGGGCGGGGCGCCGGCGGGGCGGGGGGCGGGCGGGGTGGGCCGCTCGGTCAGCGACGACACCCGCAGGCGGTCAGGCGCGTTCGAAGACGACCTTGCGGGCCACCGGGTCGGCGGTGACCAGGCGGACCTGGATCCGCTCGCCGAGCGGCAGCTCGCCGGTGCAGCGGGCGCGTACCGGCGGGGCGTCCAGCGCCACCGTGCCGCCGGGCGGGCGGCCGGGCTTCGACTGGCCGTTCGGCGGGGCGTCCACGTCCAGCACCGCGGCCTCGAAGACCTCCCCCACCCGGTGCTCCAGCAGCACCGCCTCGGCCAGCTCGATGGCGCCCCGGGTGGCCGCGCCCGCCGTCCGGTCGGTCGCCGCCATCACCTCGGGCAGCTTCGGCAGCGCCGCGCGGGCCCAGTCCGGCACCGGCCGCTGCTCGTGCAGGGCCAGGCAGACCTCCGTCGCGTACCGGTCGGCCAGCCGGCGCAGCGGGGCCGTGACATGGGCGTACGCGGCCGCGACCCCGCCGTGCTCCGGCTGGTCGGGCAGCTCGCCGTCGAACGCCGTGTACCCGGCGCCCCGCATCAACTCCGCCGCCTGGTCCACGAAGGCGGCGGCCCGAGGCTGCGAGGCATCCAGCCCGGCGAGCACCTCGCCCACGCCGACGCCGTCGGGCCACGGCACGCCCAGCGGGGCGGCGGCGGCGCGGAGTCGGGCCACCGCCTCGGGCTTCGGCGGCGGCATGGTGCGCAGCAGCCCGATCCGGCCGGTTAGCATGATGTCGGCCGCGGCCATTCCGGTCAGCAGGGAGATCTGCGCGTTGTGGTCCTCCATCGGGACCGGACCGCGCAGCACCAGCCGCCAGCCGTCACCGTCCGGCTCGACGTCCTGCTCGGGCAGGGGCAGGTTGACCGCGCCCCGGCGCAGGCCCCGGGCGGTGAGCAGCGCGCCGATCTCGGGCAGCAGGGCGACCGGTTCGGGCAGCCGCCCGGCGTCCGCGGCGGCCTGCACCCCCTCGTAGTCGAGCTTGGCCCGGCTGCGGACCCGGGCCCGTTCCAGGGCGACGCCGGTGGTCGCACCGTCGGCGTCGAGATCGATGGTCCACACCACCGCGGCCCGGTCGACGTCGGGCAGCAGGCTGGCCGCGCCCTCGCTGAGGGTGTGCGGGTGCAGCGGCACGTTGCCGTCGGGCAGGTAGACGGTCTGCCCGCGGCGCCAGGTCTCCTCCTCCAGCGCGCCGCCGGGGCGTACGTGGGCGGCGACGTCGGCGATGGCGTACCGCACGCGGTAGCCGCCGCCGGGTCGGCGGGCGAGGTGCATCGCCTGGTCGAGGTCGCGCGACGCCGCCGGGTCGATCGTGACGAACGGGACGTCGGTACGGTCGACCCCGGTGGCCGGCGGTGCGGCGGCGGCCTGGTCCGCCTCGCGCTGCGCCGCGTCCGGGAAGCCCTCGGGCAGTCCCAGTTCGCGGCGCAGCGCGCCGAAGTCGATACGGGGCGCCAGTACGCGTCGAATGACCACGGGTCAATCCTGGCAGTCCGGCGCGTGATCCGCCCTCCGGCGATGCGACGGCGGTCGCCGTACGGTCAGCCGGTGGCCTTGCGGGCGCGGGACCGGGCGCTGGTGGGCGCGGTGGCCCGGGCGGCGGCCGGGCGGGCCGGCGCCTTGCGGGCGGTGACCTTCTTGGCGGCCGTGGTCTTCGTCGCCGGCGCCTTCTTCACGGTCGCCTTGCGGGTGGCGGTCGACGAGGTGGCGGTCGTCTTTCGCGCCGGCGCCTTCTTGGCGGTGGTCTTCGTCGCCGGCGCCGTCCTGGCGGTGGTCTTCTTCGCCGGTGCCTTCTTCGCCGCCGTGGTCTTCTTCGCCGCGCCGGTGGTCTTCTTGGCCGCGGCGCCGGTGGTCTTCTTCGCCGCGCCGGTGGTCTTCTTGACCGTGGCTGTCGCCTTCCGACCCGTGGAGGTGACCTTGCGGGCAGCGGTCGAGGCCTTCGCGGCCGTGGTCTTCTTCGCGGCGGTGGTGGTCTTCTTCGCCGCGGGCGCCGTCTTCCTCGCGGCGGCGGTGGTGGTCTTCTTCGCCGCGGGCGCCGTCTTCCTCGCGGCAGCGGTGGTGGTCTTCTTCGCCGCGGTCGTGGTCTTCGGGGCGGCCTTGCGGGCGGGGGCCTTCGTCGCCTTCGACGCGGCGGTCTTCTTCGCCGTGGTCTTCACGGCGGGGGCCTTCTTGGCGGTGGTCTTGGTGGCGGGGGCCTTCTTGGCGGTGGTCTTCGAAGCGGGGGCCTTCTTGGCCGCCGTCTTCTTCGCGGCGGTCGCCGTGGTGGTCGGGGTCCGTCCCGCCCCGGCGCCCGCCGCGCTCGTCGCCGCCCGGCCGACCGGCGCCTTCCGGGCCGCCGCGGTGGTCGTGGTGGACCGGCGTGCCGCGGTGCTGCGGGTGGCGCCCGCCGTCCGCGTGGCCGCGGCGGACTTCTTGGCGGCCGGGCGGGTGGTGGCCTGTTGTGCTTCGGCCATCTCGGTTCCCTCCTTGGGGACATGCGCTCGCGCGCCCCCGGTGCGGAGGCACGGAGTTCCTCGACACGGGCCGTCCCGCGCCGTTTAGCTGCCCTCCCCGGCCCAGCGGGCGTCCTCGGCCTCCCACGCCTCGTTGCGCTCCCGCACCGTCTGCAGGGCGTTCTCGGCGTCGGCGGACGAGGCGTACGGTCCGAGAACGTGCTTCGCAGGGCACACGTCGGCATCGGTCTCGACCCGGTGGTGTCGGGTGCACCAGTAGTAGTGCCCACCACTTCCGCTGTCGTTCATGAGATCACTGTGCACCGGGAGCAGCCCGGCCGCCACCGGATCGCGCAAATAGTCGCGACGACCTCCACAGTAGACGTGCTGGTGGGGGCCGCGGGGTGGAATGCGGGAAGCCGTACCCGGACGGACGGGGCAGCCGGAAGGGCGGTCGGTGGCGGAGAATTCCCCGGTGCGTTTCGGGGGCAGAACATCGGCACGGGTACGCCGCGGCCTGCTCGCCGCGGCCGTGGTCACGGTCTTCACGGTGACGGCGGTGGCGGTGGCGGCACCGCTGCTGCGGGACCGGTCGCAGCAGCGGCTGGAGCGGCGGGCCGAGCGGGAGGTGACCGCCATCGCGCAGCGGGCACGGGGCGAACTGCTGGCCGACCCGACGGCCGCAGAGGCGGACCTGCGCCGCGCCGCGGAGCGGGTCGACGGCGTCGAGGTGGTGGCCGTGGAGGGTGGCGCGCAGCGCCGGGAGGCCGGGGTGCGCCTGCTCTTCCGGGTACGCGTGGCGAAGACCGCAGCCAGCGTCTTCGGGTGGCAGCGGGCCACCACCGAGCGGTGCTTCGCGCAGCTGGTGCGCCCCGGCACCGGTCCGGCCGCGCTGGAGCGGGTGCCCTGCCCGGCGTGACCGGAACGGTCGCGTTGAACGATCGACGCGGAGCTGGACCGCCCCTACCGACAGGTGAGCCAGGCGGTGGCCTGGTCCGGCTGATGCCGGCGGTGCGGCCTTCGGTCGGCACGGGCGGGGCCGTGCCGGTTAGGGTCGCCGGATGGGCGTACCGGACTACATCCTGCGGATGCGCGAACACGTCGGCCACGACCTGCTCTGGCTGCCGAGCGTCAGCGCGGTGGTCCGCAACGACGCCGGCGAGCTGCTGTTGGGGCGACGCTCCGACGACGGCCGCTGGTCGGTGGTGAGCGGCTTCGTCGAGCCGGGCGAGCAGCCGGCCACCGCCGTGGTGCGCGAGGTCGAGGAGGAGACCGGCCTGCGCGTCGAGCCGGTACGCCTCAGCAGCGTCGTGTCGCACCCGCACACCTACCCGAACGGGGACCGCTGCGAGTACCTCAACCTCGGCTTCCACTGCCGACTCGTCTCCGGTACGGCCCGGGTCAACGACGACGAGTCGGTGGCGGTCGAGTGGTTCGGGCCGGACCGGCTGCCCGAACTGGACGCGCACGCCCGGCTGGTGATCGCGCGGGCGCTCGCCGACGACCCGGCCGCCTGGTACCTGCCGGCGGGCGCGACCTGGGACGAGTTCTCCGGCGCGCGCTGACCCGCAGGGCGGGCCGCCGCCCACGGGGGCGTGAGCGTTCGCGACGTCGCCGTAGTGGCGGTGTCGGATCGGCGTGGAAACCGCCATCTCGGCGAAACGGTGTGGGCCGAAGCGTCGACCGTGCGCGGGCCGCCGGTCAGGCGTCCGGCGTAGCGCCGAGGGTGGCGCGCAGGCTCGCCAGTTCCGCGGCGGTGCCGATGGCGGACCGCCGCTCCGGGTGCGCGACGTAGTGGCGGACGCTGCCGGCGAGGAAGTCGCGGTCCACGTGCACCGGCCCGATCCGCAGCGACCGCGGCACCGGCGGGCGGTCCGGCGTGGCGGGACGTTCGGCGAGCACCAGCTCGGCGCGGCCCTTCCCCGCCGGCCCGGGCGGTCCGCCCACGAGCAGCCGGCCCCAGCGGAGCGTCCGGCCCCGCACCAGGCCCCGCACCGTGATGCCGGCCTCGTCCAGCGTCAGGCGGGGCCGCTCGTCTGAGAGCACCAGCCCTACGACCAGCAGGACGGCCAGCACCGCGAGCACGTTCCACACCAGGGCCTCGCCGGACTCGAAGAACCGGACCCGGTCCTCGCCCGGCACCCGCTCGGTGATCAGCAGCCCGCCCGCCAGCCAGCTCGTGAGGATCGACCACGGGCCGGCCCAGGCCGGTGCGGCCGGTGCGGTGAAGCGCGGCCCGGCGGGGTCTACCTGGAAGGTGGCCGGCCGACGGCGCACCGCGCGGGTGAGCAGCAGGTAGCCCGCCACCGGCACCAGGACGCTGCCAGCCGTGCCCGCCGCCCAGCCGAGCAGGGCCACGGCAGTGGAGTCGATCCGCCAGGTGAGCGGCTTCAGCCAGAACTCGACGCCGATCCGCAGCAGGAACGCGGCCAGGGCGAAGGGCAGGGCGAGCAGGCGCGCCGTCCGGGGGGTCACCGGCGGGAGTGCAGGCCGATGGATCAAGGAGGGCAGCCGGGCCTCAGGCGTCGGTGCGCAGGCGGGCGTGCAGGTGCATGTCGTGCCAGCCGTCGGCGTGCAGCCCCTCGCCGCGCTTCGTACCCTCGGCGGTGAAGCCGGCGCGGCGCGCCACCCGGCAGGACGCCTCGTTCGCCGTGGAGTGGCACACCTCGACCCGGTGCAGCCGGAGGGTGTCGAAGCACCAGGCGGACAGCGCGGCGAGCGCCCGCGGGGCGACCCGGCGGCCCCGCGCGGCCGGCAGCACCCAGTAGGACACCTCGGCCAGCCCGTCGGCGAGGACGACCCGGCGCAGGCTGATCTGCCCGACGACCACCCCGGCGGCGCACACCGCCCACCCGGCGCCGGTTTCCCCCCGCCACCGGCCCGGCCAGGCGGCGATCCAGTCGGCGGCCTCGTCGTCGGTCATCGACCGGCAGTGCCAACGCCGGATCGCGGCGTCGGCGTACGCGGCCACCACCACCGCCCGGTCCGCCGGCAGCCACGGACGCAGGTGTACGCCCTCGGCGCGCAGGTCCGGCTGCGCCAGCGCGGCCATCGATCCGGGCGGTACGGCGGGTGCGGCGAGCATCGGCACGAGTGGACTGTAGGCGGTGCTCCTGCCCGACGTGGGGCCCGCGGCGGCCGCCGGCACGCCGTAGGCTGCGCGAGGTTCCGGCCCGACAGGAGGACGACGATGGACACCCGCACCGACCCGGTCGAGATCCTTGCTCGGGTGAGCGAGCAGGACGGTCGCCAGCGGGCGTTCGAGGTGTGGGTGCACAAGGCGACCAGGGCGGGCTGGGCGGTGACGGTGGAGTCGACCGCCGACCGGCCCGGGCCCGAGTGCGGTGTGGTGGAGATCGAAGGACTGCGGTACCGGATCCTGCACGCCGAACGGGTCCGCCAGCGGGTGGCCATCGTGCCGGCCGGCGAACACCTGATCGCCGCGTCCGTCCGGCTGTCCAGGGGCGACGCGGAGGGCATCTCCTGGGCCTGGGAGTTCGGGCACGCCGCCTGGGCGGAACCGATCGTGTCGTAGCGGTGCGGCCGACCTATGCTCACCGCCTGAAGATCGAAGAGTCTGGGGTGTGCCGGTGGGTCGGGTCGGCGTTTTCCGCACCGCGGTCGTGCTGGCCGCGTTGGCACTGAGTCTCGGCGGGTGCGGCCGGTTGGGCGACGCCATATCGGGGGACCTCTCCGACCGCGCGTGCCACCCCGACCCGGAGACGGTCGCCGCACTGCGCCAGGAGCCGGTGTTGACCCGGACACCACCCGGCGCCCCCGCCAGGCCGGCGACCGAGACCGTCAGTTGCGGCGATGAGCCGCCCAGCTTCGGAATGCTCGACCGCGAGGTCACCGGGGCCGGTGCCGCCGACGACGTGGCGGGCTTCTACGCGGACCTCGGCCGCTCCAGTGGCTGGGAGGCGTTCGACCATGGCGTCCATGTCTACGACGCCGGCAAGCCGGACGACACCAGGTGCACGTGGCGGCTTCAGGTGGTCAGCACCGCCGAGGGGACCTACCACGTGCAGATCTTCTACACCCCTCGAGATCTCCGGCCGACCTGCCTCTGACCGAACGACTTCGGCGGATCATGACGATTGAGCCGAAGGGACAAGCGCCTCTGCGCCGTGGTGGGCCGCGGGCCGGGGCGTCACCGGGTAGCGGCCGAGGGCCAGCAGCGAAAGGGTCAGTGCGGCGAGGCCGAGCGCCGCTACCGCGAGCATCGCGCCCCGCGGGCCCGTCGCCGACCCCCCCAGTCCGATGTAGACCGGCCCCAGCAGGAACCCGAGGTAGGACACGACCGTCACGATCGAGGTCGCACGTCCGCGCGAGGACTCGACGACGTTGCACGAGACGAGGCTCAGCAGCGCCGGGAACAGTCCGGCGGTTCCGGCAGCGTGGAGGACGAGTCCGGCCAGGGCGACGGGCACGGACGGGGCGCGGGCGACGACCGCCACGACGGACCCGAGGACGAGAACCGTGAGCGGGGTTCAGTGTGCTGACCACGAAGCGGGTGGTCGCTACGACGGCGGCGAACGCCGCAGGCGCGATCGCGCTGAGCCCCGGTCCGGTGGCCAGGACGTCCTCCAGGAAGACCGCACCCCCGCTCTGGTGGGCGTACTCGCTGGCGAACGCGAGCGCGCCGAGCACCCCGACGAGGGGCACCGGCACGACCGGCATCCGAATGCCGCTCGCGCCGCCCGGCCCGGCAGGCTCGGGGCCCGACATGGCGGCGGGCAGGGCACGGTGAACAGCGGCGCCGCCCAGGACCGACAGGAGCAGCACGACGGCGAACGGGACCCAGGTGGGTGCCCCGAGGGCGATCGCCGCGCCGGTGCCGAGGCTGGCCACGACGACCATGGTGGAGACCGCGCCGGGTCCGAGGGCGCCTAACGAACCTCGCCCACGCTGCCGTCGGAAGTGGCCGTCTGCCCGTCCGGTTGGATCGGCACGGGACTCTGTGATTGCACTCGGTCCCCACCACCGTCACTGTCTGGCAGCCTGGGCGGATGACTGGGCGGAAGCGCCATAAGTTGTGCAACTACCGCGATCGTTGGGATCGTCAACGACAGCAACGTCGATGACGCAACAATTAGTGCGGGTGTGGCGGGTTCCCATCCATCGATCGGACGACTTAGTAACGTCCCCGACATGACGGCAACGACAATAACCCAACCCACTGACAAATAAGCTGCACGGACGGCCCAAATGTCGAGCCTCTTGTCGACCGTTTCGTCGTCTGCCTGCTCCGCCTCCGGTCCGAGCGCCTGCCTTGATGAAGCTTTCCCAGCCAGCCATCGGGCGAGCGGAAACAACAAGATGATCAGGATGATTAGCCACGCGTATAGGGCAACTACACGGAAAAGCCAACTTGGTGGACTGTTCAAGCCCGATTCACGCATATCGACGAGATAGCTTCCCGCAGTCACCTGCAGGTGATACGCGACCACAAGCGCCACTACGTAGGTAATGAAGTTGGCCAACCTCGTCACGCGGGCGTGGTGGTCATCGTAGGCGTTGAACAGCCAGCTGATGCCGCCAAAAATTCCGAGAGCGCCCAGGCCCAGCAAGCCTGCCGCAGGCATTGTCTCGCTCCAAGCCTTTGCGCACACCTGCTCCCCAGCGATGACGCCGAAAATGAAGCTGTCCAGGGCAAGCGCGAGTAGCGCACCGGTGAACAAGACTAGCGCCCGCGTTTTTTGGCGGCTCGGGTTTCGGTCACTGAACAACACGACGATGCCCGCGAAGACTAGACCGGCCAGCACCCCAGCCAGCTGGGAGTGAGCCGACGCGGAGCTTATGGGGTTCCATTCCAACTTCGTGCAATCCATTTGCTCAGCACCCCCATCTCAATGGGACCCACGTATATTGGCCAGCCCACGTCTCGTTTCGATTCCATCGCTCTCGAATGCAGTTCCAGTGAAGTCGCGGCAGGCTGCCTGCGGTTAGCCAAGCGATCCGTCTAACTGGGCACCTTGGCTCCCGCAGGGTCAGGGGGTGAGTCGTGCGACGTCGGTCCCAGGGGTACGTGTGGGGAGGATTGGTAGTGGCTGGCGGAATAGGCGGTCGCAACGCAGAAGACCGCGACCAGCACCAGTGCCGAAATCGGAACGGCATCCGAGATCGTGGTTTCGGCGGTAGTGAACGTTATTAGAATCGTCGATCCTGCTAACGACAGGAACGCCAGTAGAGCGGCGGCGTTAGCAAGTACGGCCGCCTGCCTACCCAAATCGCTCGATGGTCGGAAGGATCGGAAGGACCTGACTCTGAAGCCAACGACGGCAACGAGGGTGACCCCGAAGACTCCCAATGCGATCCAATCGGCGAGGACGAATTCGCTGTACGCCCCGTACTTCTGACCCAAATGATCCCGCAACCCGCCCCACATGAGCATCACAAGTAAAGGCGGCAAGATCAGGACGGACGTGTTGCCGAGTAGCTGAATGGCCGCCGACCCGACGTGGTGGCGCAGATCCGAGAGCAGCACCAAAATCGAGAACACCAGCATGATCCCAGCGATGCTGAAACCCATGCCAGCGATCGTCTGGAGTGACGCCACCCGTGGTGTTCCCGCCAGTTCTCCTGTCACGATCGCGTAATCAAGGCTTGAGGCAACGAGTGCGATGAAGGCACTAGTCAAAGGTGCCACGCTGTGCCGAATTGGAACTTCCACATCGTCAATTCCACGCCGGGCGGTCACCAATGCGACTAGGCCGGCGAACGAAAAACCAGCCAATACTCCGGCGAGCTGCGAGTAGTATCCGGCGAGCTGGGGGAGATTGGGCGGTCCTGAACTTACGATCGTGAACGGGACCATCGCCGTAACCCTTCGGGTCGTGATTCCTGGGCTTCGAGTGACGGAAGGTTGGAAACCGAATGAGGCAGAAGGCGCGCCTTGTGTGCGAAGACTAGCGACGACGCCCCGGACGGCATAGCCATCGCAGTGCGAATTAACGCATCAGCGTCGATGCATGGGACAGAAGGACCATCAGGTTATCGCCCTGAAGGTTGAACTGCACGGCAAACGGGAGTGCCTTGGCGCCGTTAGTGAGCGTCTGCCGAGCAGAGCGGCCAGGCGTCGCCGACGAACGTCAGTTGCCGGACGGCATACCGGACTGGCGTAACGGATGGGATTGGTGACTTCTGCCGGGGTGGGCCGTCGACAGCAACGGTGACAGCTGCGAGCCGCACCGCGCTCGTGATCAACCAATCGGGGGTTCGGGTGCGCTGGCTGTGGCGAACGCGCACGTTCACGCGGGAGCAGGTTCGCGGGTTCCGCACCGACCCCGATTGGCTGGTCCCGGAGCGGCTCTGGTTGCAGCTCAGCGATGGCACCAAGGTTCCGACGCCTGTTCGGAGACGCTGCGCCACCGCGTACCGCGTTGGCGACGGCGGCACGGTTCTCGCCTATGAGCTACGAGGAGTTCCTCGCCGATCTCAAGCGCTGGACAGCATGTGTTCCTCGCTGAGAGCCGGCCCCGGCCAGTTTCGGAGTCCGTACAGCCCCGGTTTACAGCACCCGACACGACCGACCGCAGCAGCCGAAGAAGCAGCAGGTCAGCCGCGATGCAACTGCGGCTGACCTGGTGGGCGACGGACGAGTCGACCTGTACGCCGGATTCTGTGCGCGGCGCGTACCCCTCGCGGGGTACGTGCCGGCGGCGGCCATCCATCTCGGCCTGCCGTCGCCGACAGGCTCATGCGGCCTACCCGCAGACATCGGGCGGGCAGCCCTCAAGCGTCTGCGCCGGGTCGTCATCTTGCGGTGACGGCCCTTTCTTGGCCTTGCTCCGGGTGGGGTTTACCGAGCCACCCCGGTCACCCGGGGTGCTGGTGGGCTCTTACCCCACCGTTTCACCCTTACCGACCCGATGGGCCGGCGGTCTGTTTTCTGTGGCACTGTCCCGCGGGTCACCCCGGGTTGCCGTTAACAACCACCCTGCCCTGTGGAGTCCGGACGTTCCTCGGCGGCGGGCCGGAGCCCGCCGACGCGACCGCCCGGTCGACTCGTCCGTCGCACCCTCATCCTAACGACGCCGGGTCCCCGCCCATTTCCGCCCCGGACGGCCACCCGGGGAGTCCCCGCCGCCCGGTTTGCGGCGTGTCGCGGTGTCCGGGGGCCGGGACACCCCGACACGCCGCAAGACGGCACCCGCCGCGCAGGCCGCGCGGACGGGGGGCGCGGTGGCCGCGCGGGGTGCAGCGGGGCGTACTAGCCTCGGGTCACCATGGATCTCTCCGACGCCGCGCTCCTGCTCGCCGCCGGTCTCGCCGCGGGCACGGTCAACGCGGTGGCCGGGGGCGGTTCGCTGATCACCTTCCCGGCGCTGCTGGCGGTGGGCCTGCCGCCGGTGCCGGCGAACGTCACCAACTCGGTCTCGGTCTGCCCGGGGTACCTGGCCAGTGTGGCGGGCAGCCGAGTCGACCTGCCGTCGACGCGTTCGCTGGCGGCGCTGGTGCCCACCACGGTCGTCGGCACGATCTTGGGTTGCCTGCTGCTGCTGGCCACCCCGGCCCGGACGTTCGAGGTGGTCGTACCGTTCCTGGTCCTCGGCGCGACGGCGGTGCTCGCCTTCCAGGATCCGCTGCGCGCGCTGGTCGGGCATCCGCGCGACCTGGCGCCGCGCCGCCGTACCGTCACGGTGCAGGCCATGGTCGGGCTCGGCGCGGTGTACGGCGGCTATTTCGGCGCGGCCCTGGGGGTGATGCTGGTCGCCGGGTTGGCCCTGGTGCTGGACGCGACGCTGGCCCGGGTCACCGCGATCAAGAACCTGCTCTCGGCGGTGGTCGGGCTGACCACGGTGGTGATGTTCTCGCTCTTCGGGCCGGTCAACTGGGCGGCGGTCGCCGTGGTCGCGCCGGCCACGCTGGTCGGCGGGTACGCCGGGGCCCGGCTGGTCCGCCGGTTGCCGCCGGTGCTCCTCAAGATGTTGATCGTGGCCTTCGGCACGGTGATCGGCCTCTACCTGCTGTGGCGGGCGCTGCGCTGATCAGTACGCCTCGCCGACCGGTTCCTCGGTGGCGCGCTCCGCGCGGCGGGCGGCCCGGTTCCAGCGGGACCAGAGCACCCGCTCGCCGCAGCCGGCGGCCATCAGGTGCGCGAAGGCCAGGTAGACCAGCACGCCGACGGCGAGGACGCCGAAACCCACCCAGAACGGCAACGCCAGGCCGTGCTCGGCGAGCTTGCCCGAGATGATCGGGGCGGGCGCGGCGGCCCCCCAGCGGACCAGGTTGAACGCGCCGGTGGCGACCCGCCGGTCGGCGGAGCCGAGGCCGAGCGCGAGGTCGGTGAGGTTGGCGTTGGCCAGGCCCATGCAGAGGCCGGCGAGGACCAGCACCACCAGCGACTCGGCGGTGCTGCCGGAGGTGGCGAAGCCGACCATGCAGAGCAGCAGGCCGGCGAGGGCGACGCCGACGGTCTGCACGGCGCCGATCCGGTGCGCGAGGCGGTGACCGATCACCAGGATGCCGGCGGCCAGGCCGAGACCCCAGCCGGTGAAGGCCAGCCCCAGCGGGACGACGTCCAGGCCGAGGAAGAGCGGCGTGTAGCCGAGCACCACGAAGAAGACGAAGTTGTAGGCGGCGGTGACCACGCAGAGCGTGACGAACGCCGGCCGGCGGTAGGTGGCGAAGATCTGACCCACGCGTACGGGCGCCTGCCGGTTGGTCGGCTCCCGGAGCCGGCGCGACGCCACGGCCAGCGCGAACACCATGAACACGCCGCAGACGAAGAACGGCAGCCGCCAGCTGACCTGGCCGAGCAGGCCGCCGAGCAGCGGGCCGACGGCGAAGCCCAGGCCGAGCGCGGTCTCGAAGAGGCCGACCACCCATTCCCGGTCGTTGGCGAGGTTGACCAGCACCACCATGGCGGTGGCGAAGAACATCGCGTTGCCGAGTCCCCAGACGCCGCGCAGCACCGACAGCTGGACGATGTCGTTGCTGAACGAGGCTCCGATGGCGGCCAGGCCGACGACGGAGACGCCGGTGACGAGCACCGGCTTGAAGCCGAACCGCCCGCTGGCCAGGGTGGCCGGGATCATGCCGACGGCCATCACCGCGATGTACGCGGTGAAGAGCAGTTCGACCTGCCAGGCGGTGACTCCGATGGCCTCGCCGATGGCGGGCAGGATCGGGTCGACCACGGCGATGCCGGCGATGGCGAGGAAGGCCACCAGCGTGGTGGCGTAGATGGCACTGCGGTTCGGTTCGGCACGCCGATCCACTCGAACTCCCAGATAGCTGTATCGTACAGATAGTTTTGTTTGTATCATACAGCTATGAGTGACGACCAGCGGACCGGAGCGGACGACCAGGCCACCCTCGGCCGGATCGAGACCGAGGTGGCCCTGCTGATGCGCCTGGGCGAGGCGACCCGCCGGGCCACCGGCACCGCCGAGCACCGGGTGCTGGACCGGGCGGCGTACGTGATCCTGCGGCACCTGGACGCGGCCGGTCCGCAGAACGTCTCCGCGCTCGCGGCGCAGCTCAACCTGGACGGCTCGACGGTCACCCGGCAGGTCTCGGCCCTGCAACGCGACGGGCTGATCACCCGCGCCCCCGACCCGGCGGACGGGCGCGGCACGGTGGTCTCCCCCACCGCGGCCGGCCTGCAACGGATGGCAGCGGTGCGGGCGGCGCGTACCCGGCTCTACGGCGACATCCTCGGCGACTGGGACGCCGAGGACCGGGACACCCTGGCGCGGTTGCTGGGCCGGCTCAACGAGGCGTTGAGCGCCCGCAACCGCCGCGGCTGACCGAAGCCCCACCCCTCGCCCTGCACGGCCGGGGACCTGCGGCGGACAGTACGGAGCTGATGACGTGAACGACTCAGCGGCCGGGCGTCGGCACCGATCCGTTCACGTCATCAGCTCCGTAGCGTCTCGGCACCGCGGCCGGCCGCGGGACCCCGGGCGCCCACCGCAGCGGGCACCCGGGGGGGCCGACCTTTACGCCACCGGCTCGCGGGCCGAGTCGGCGTCGCGCTCGGGGCCCGGAGTGACCCGGGGGTCGCCCTCGTCGGCGAAGTAGTCGTCCGGCGTGGTGTGGTCCACCCCGTCGGTGACCTTCGTGGCCCGCAGGACCAGGGTCAGCAGCGCGGCCACCACCAGGTTGACCAGCACCGCCACGATGCCCACGTAGATCGTCTTCTTGGTGTCGAAGCCGAACTCGGACAGCGGGAAGGCCGAGCCGGCGAAGTGCTTCTTCCCGGTCGCCGGGTTGGCGACCTGGTAGAGCATCCACATGCCCATGCCCATGCCGGCCGCCCAGCCGGCGATCAGCGCGGTGCGGTGGAACCAGCGGGTGTACAGGCCCAGCGCCACCGCCGGCAGCGTCTGGAGGATGATCACGCCGCCGATGAGCTGGAGGTCGATGGAGAACTGCGGGTCGAGGAAGATGATGAACGCCAGCGCGCCCACCTTGACCAGCAGCGAGGTCACCTTCGAGACCTGCGCCTCCTGCGCCGGGGAGGCGTCCCGCTTCAGGTACTCCTTGTAGATGTTGCGGGTGAACAGGTTCGCCGCCGCGATCGACATGATCGCCGCCGGCACCAGCGCGCCGATACCGATGGCCGCGTACGCGACCCCGGCGAACCAGTCGGGGAACTGCTGGTCGAACAGGACCGGCACCACCGTGTTGCTGTCCACGCTCCCCGCCGTCGCCCCGGGCAGCGGCTTCACCCCGGCCGCGATGGCCATGAAGCCGAGCAGCGCGATCAGCCCGAGCAGCAGGCTGTACGCCGGCAGCGCGGACATGTTCCGCTTGATCACGTCACGGTTCCGGCTGGCCAGCACGCCGGTGATGCTGTGCGGGTAGAGGAAGAGCGCCAGCGCCGAGCCGAACGCCAGCGTGATGTACTGGAGCTGGTTGTTGGCGTTGAGCAGGATGCCGTCGCCCGGCGCCGGTGACGCCTTGAACTTCGCGTCGGCCGCGTTGAAGATCTCGCCCCAGCCGCCGAGCTTGTAGGGCAGGTACAGCACCGCCACCAGGATCACGATGTAGATCAGCGTGTCCTTGACGAAGGCGATCAGCGCCGGCGCCCGCAGCCCGGACTGGTACGTGTACGCGGCCAGGATGGCGAAGGCGATGATGATCGGCAGGTGTCGGGCCAGGGTGCTCTCCCCGGTCACCCCCATCGTCTTCAGCACCGCCTCGATGCCGACCAGTTGCAGCGCGATGTAGGGCATCGTGGCGACGATGCCGGTGATCGCGACCAGCAGTGCCAGCACCGGCGAGTCGAACCGGTTCCGGACGAAGTCGGCCGGGGTGACGAAGCCGTGCCGGTGCGAGACCGACCAGAGCCGGCAGAGCACCAGGAACACCAGCGGGTAGATGACGATGGTGTACGGCACGGCGAAGAAGCCCATCGCGCCCGCGCCGAAGATCAGCGCCGGTACCGCGACGAACGTGTAGGCGGTGTAGAGGTCACCGCCGACCAGGAACCAGGTGATCCAGCCGCCGAAGTTGCGCCCGCCCAGCCCCCACTCGTCGAGGTGGGCCATGTCCCGCGGCGCCCGCCAGCGGGCCGCGATGAAGCCCATCGCGCTGACCAGCAGGAAGAGCACCGTGAAGACGATGATCTCGGTCAAATGGTCGCGCCACATCACCGACCACCCCGCTTCTTCGTCATCTGGTAAACCACGGTCGTGGTGGCCACGCCGAGCAGGATGTAGGCCAGCTGCAGCCAGTAGAAGCGCGGGAAGCCGAAGAGCCGGGGCGAGTCCGCGTTGAAGAAGGCCGGGATCAGTGGCACCAGGATCGGGATGAAGAGCAGCCAGTTCCAGGGACTGTGGTCCTTGGCCCTGGACGACGCCGTGCTTCCCGCGGGATCCGGTCCCGGCTCGGCCGGCGGTGTTCCGGGATCACTCATCTGCGTCTCCGAAGGGTCGTGGATCGGTCTGATCGCGCGGAGGCTAACCAGGCTGTGAGCGTGGTCACGCCACTCGCCGACGTGCCCTGCGCCGAGCGGCAAGTCCGCTGCGCCGAATGACGTGCCCGGCCCTGGACGGGGCAGCCGGGCGGGCCGCGTGCCGCTAGCCTGGGGCCTCACGCACTGACACGGGGGTGGTGCAGGGTGTCGCTGTACGCGACCGAGGCGATGCGGGCGTTGGGCTCCTCCTTCTCCACCTACGCCGACGACATCGACCAGCAGACCCGCCCGACGCTGGCCGGGCTGGAGCTGCCGCAGGGGGCCTTCCCGCTCTTCGCGATGTCCGCGGCGGACGACTACGCGCAGTCCCTGGCCGCGGTGGGCGCGGTGACCACCGCGCTGCGCGACACCTTCGACGCGATCGGCACGGCGCTGCACCGGGTCGCCGGCCACTACGAGCAGTTGGAGGCCGACCAGGCGGCCGGCTTCCAGCGCACCCACGACTGACCGAGGGGGACGGATGCCGGCGGGCTGGGACGAGGGCGGCTGGACCGACACCGACAGCGACGCGTTCGACACACTGCTGATCCGGGGGCTGGTGGTCGCCGCCACCAGCGGCCTGATCGTCGCGCTGGAGCCCTCCGGGGCCGGCATGGCGGCGGCCGCCCTGACCGGGCTGCTGGTGATGCCGAACGTCGTCGACCCTGAGCCGTGGATCAGCAACTCCGGCACCTGGGGCGAGCTGAAGAACGCGTACGACAGCATGCACGCCCAACTGCTCAGCCAGATCGAGAAGGTCGACGGGTTCTGGCAGGACTCGGCGGCCACCCAGTTCCACGCGTTCGCCACCGGCGACCTGCTGCCCGCCCTGGAGCGACTGGCGCAGACCTGCTCCCTGATGGACTCGTACTGCGCGCAGTTGGCGGCGGGCGTGATCACCACCCTCGGCGCGTTCCTGGTCGCCACGGTCAGCGCCGCCGTCGCCGCCGTGGCCGCCAACGCCGCCGGCCCGGTCTCGCCGGCCGTCAAGATCGGCATCTTCGCCTCCTGGGCGGCCTTCGCGGTCGCCGTGATCGGCCTGCTGGCCGGCTTCGTGATGACGGTCTGGCTCTCCGCCAAGACCCTCGGCGACGCCAACGACGAGCTGGCCAACAAGTTCGCCGACCGGAGCGGGCGGATCGACACGGCCAGCATCCGGCTGCCCGAGTCACTGAAGATCGCCATCGGCGATCCGGCCGAGTGGGTGCAGCGGTGAACGCGGACGCGGAGGCCATCGCGGCGGCCGCGGACGAGGCGCGCCGCCAGGGCTACACCGACCCCTCGTTGCGCGCCGTCCGGGAGCGGGTGGACGGCCTCGCCGCCCGGATCGCCGCGCTGCGGGAGGAGAGCGTCGAGGCCACCGACGCCACCGGCACGGTGACCGCCCGGGTGACCGGCGACGGCGAGGTGGCCGAGGTCTACCTCAGCCCGCAGGCCGTCCGGGACCTCGACGCCGACCAACTCGGGGCCGCCTGCCTGGAGGCGGTACGCCAGGCCCAGACCCGGCTGTCGACCACCCTCACCGACCGGATCCGAAAGATCACCGGCAACGACGGCGTCGACCAGCCGCCCGCACCCCGGCAGGCGCTCGACGAGTTCCGCCGCGGCACCGGGGCGGTGGGCTGATGCAACGACCGGACCTGAGCGCCCTGGCCCGGCAGATGACCTCGGCGATGACCGCCGCCGTCGAGTTCGCCGAGGGGGCCGCCGACCGGCGGCACGTCGTCTCCTCGCCCGACGGCGAGGTCACCGTGGAGATGTCCGGGGCGCGGGAGCTGCTGGACATCCGCATCGACCCCCGGGCCCGGCGGACCGTCGACAACCTGACCCTCGGCGAGCTGGTCACCGAGACGATCCGGGCGGCCGGCCGGCAGGTGGACGAGGCCCGCCAGGAGCTGCTCGACTCGCTGCGGGTCGGCGACCACGCCGTCGGTGACGTGCTGCGCGACCCCCTGCGGCTGGTGTCGCGGCTGACCGAAGGGACGCCCCGCCCGTGACCCGGCCACCCCGCTCGCCGCGCCGCAACGCGGCCATCCTCGGCTACCTGCTCGTCGTCGCCACCATCGGCCTGGGCTTCCTCGCCCTCCAGCCGGGGCTGCCGGGCCTGGTCCGGCTCGCCGTGGCCCTGATGTGGCTGGCGGTCGCGCTGCCGTGCCTCTACCTCATCCGCTGGCTGCTGCGCTCCGGACGCGGCTGACCGGCCGGTCCCCCGTCGGTCAGCGCGCGGCGAGGTGGGCGGTGTCGTTGACGCTGCGCACCGCCACCCCGCCGTCGGGCCACATGTCCAGCACCGAGATGCCGGCCGCGTCCAGGTAGAGCCGGTGCAGGAAGGCGTCGCCGGCCGCCAGGGCGTCGCGCAACGCCAGCTTGATCGGCGAGACGTGCGAGACCACCACCACGGTCTCCCCCGGGTACGCCTCGCACAGCGCCGCCACCGCCCGGTCGACCCGCTCGGCGACGACGGTGAACGACTCCCCGCCGGGCGGCGCGATCCGGGTCGAGGCGAGCCAGGCGTCCAGTTCCCCCGGCCACTGGTCGCGTACCTCGGCGAAGGTCTTCCCGTCCCAGTCGCCGAAGTCGCACTCGATCCAGTCGTCCTGCGGGCGTACCGGGATGCCGCCGAGCGCCCCGGCGATCGCCTCGGCGGTCGCCGTACACCGGGACAGCGGTGAACTGAGCACGGCGGCGACGGACGGGGCCAGCTCGGCCACCCGCGCGGCGGTGGCCCGGGCCTGGGCCCGGCCCTGGTCGGAGAGCGGGACGTCGGCGCGGCCGGCGTAGCGGTGCTGCACGGTCCACTCGGTCTCGCCGTGGCGGACCAGGATCAGCCGGGTGGCGGTGAAGGTGGGCCGCGGCTCCCAGGAGGGCCTGGTGGTCGCCGGGTCGGTGCCGGCGGTACGGGTGGCGGCGCGGGCGGCGACCTCGCGGGCCTGCGCCCGGGCCGCCGAGTCGGCGGCGGCCACCTCGCGCGGCTCGGCGGCGGCGGGGCGCTTCGGCGGCTTGCCGGCGGCGGCGTCCATCGCCGCGTTGGCCAGCGCGTCGGCGTGCCGGTTGCGCTCGCGGGGGATCCAGCTGAACCGGACCGACTCGAAGCGGTCGACCAGCGCGGCGGCCTGCGCGGCGAGCGGGCGCAGCCCCGGGTGCTTGATCTGCCAGCGGCCGCACATCTGCTCGACCACCAGCTTGGAGTCCATCCGGGCCTCGACCTCGGCCGCGCCCAGCTCGGCGGCGGCCTCCAGACCGGCGATCAGCCCCCGGTACTCGGCGACGTTGTTGGTGGAGACCCCGATCGCCTCGGAGCGCTCCAGCAGCACCTCCCCGGAGTCCGGGTCGCGGACCACCGCGCCGTAGCCGGCCGGGCCCGGATTGCCCCGGGACCCGCCGTCGGCCTCGACGACGACCGCGCGCACCGCCACCGGCTACAGACCCGACTCGTTGGTGCGGACCATGATCCGGCGGCACTCCTCGCAGCGGACCACCTCGTCCGGCGCCGCCTTGCGGATCCGGGACAGGTCGGCGCCGGAGAGCTCCAGCCGGCAGCCGCCGCAGCGCCCGGCGGTGAGCAGCGCCGCGCCCAGGCCGGTGTCCTCGCGGACCTTGTCGTAGAGGGTGACCAGATCGGCCGGGAGGTCGCCGGCGAGCGGCTTGCGGGCCGCCTTCCTGAACTCCTCCTCCTTGGCGATCTCGGCCAGCGTGTCGTCCCGCCGCTGCTCGGCCGCCGCCCGGCGCTCGCGCGCCTCGGCCATCCGGGCCTCGATGCCGTCGAGCACGCCCTGCGCGGTCTCCCGCTGCTCCATCAGCTCCAGCTCGGCGTCCTCCAGGTCGCCCTGCCGCCGGTTGAGCGAGACCAGCTCGTGCTGGAGCGCCTCCAGCTCGCGGGCCGGGCCGGAGCCGGCGGCCAGCCGCGCCTCGTCCTTGCTCTTGCGGGCGCGGACCTGGTCGATGTCCTTCTCCAGCCGGGCGATGTCCCGGTCCAGGTCGTCCACGGCGACCTGGGCGCGGACCCGCTCGTCCTCCAGCGCGGACAGCTCCCGGGCCAGCCCCTCCAGCTCGGCCCGCTCGGGCAGGGTGCGGCGGCGGTGGGCCAGCTGGGCGAGGGCGGTGTCGATGGCCTGCAGATCGAGCAGGCGGCGCTGGACCTGGGGTTCAGCCTTCACGGTCGGGGCTCCTTGTCGTCCAGTACGGGCGCGGCGGCGTGCACGGTCCACGGGTCGGTGTCCAGGTCGGACACCACGGTCTCGACGCCGAGGTCGTCCCGCAGGTGGGCGGCCAGGTCGTCCAACCAGGGTCGTTCGGTCGCCCAGTGGGCGGCGTCGAGCAGGGCGGGCCCACCCGCGGCGAGGTGCTCGCCCGCCGGGTGGTGCCGCAGGTCGGCGGTGAGGAAGGCGTCCACCCCGGCGGCGGTCGCCTCGGCCAGAAAGGCGTCGCCGGAGCCGCCGCTGACCGCGAGGGTACGCACGATACGCGCGGGATCGCCCGCGGCGCGAACTCCCCAGGCGGTGGCGGGCAGCACGGCGGCGGCGTGCCGGGTCAGCTCGGCCAGGGTCAGCGGGGCGGGCAGCTCCCCGATCCGGCCGACGCCCCGGCCCGGACCGTCGGCCGGGGAGCCGGGCGACGGGCGGTGCAGCGGGCGCAGCCCGGTCAGCCCGAACCGGGCGGCCAGCGCGTCGGAGACGCCCGGGGCCGCCACGTCGGCGTTGGTGTGCGCGACGTACAGGGCGACGCCGGCCCGGATCAGGTCGTGCACGATCCGCCCCTTGTACGTCGTCGGGGCGACCGAGGAGACGCCGCGCAGCAGCAGCGGATGGTGGGCGACGATCATGTCGGCCCCGGCGGCACGCGCCTCGGCGACCGTCTCGGGCACCACGTCGACCACGCAGGCGACCCGGCGGACGGCGGCGGTGGGCTCACCGAGCACCAGGCCGACCCGGTCCCACTCCTCGGCCCAGGAGGGCGGATACCGGCGCTCCAGGACCGCCACCACGTCGGCGACGGTCGGTGGGGCTGCGGTTGTGCTCACGGCCGGTCAGCTTACCGGCGGGGACGGGTCGCCACGGCCTCGCCCGCCGCCCGTGTCCCCCCGGCACAGCCGGGATGATCGACTCCAGGTCGGCGATGTGGCGGGGTACGCGGTGGTCGGAAACCACCATGTCGGCGACACGGTGTGGATCAGCCCAGGGACCGTCAGGCGGCCGAGGTGATGCGGGAGCGGTTGCGCAGGGCGACGAGCCCGACCTCCCACGGGAAGGCGTGGAGGTGCCGCTCCCCCGTGCCCGGGGCGTGCAGGGGGAAGACGTGGTCGCCGAAGAGCACCGTGGTGCCCCACTCGCGCAGCCGGGCCAGGCCGGCCCGGAAGGCCGGGTGGGCGGCCATCGCGGCGTTGGTGAACGGCACCGCCACCACCGGCAGCCCCATGCCCTGCCCCTCCACCAGCAGGCCGAGGGCGAGGGTGTCGGTGATCCCCGCCGCCCACTTGTTGACCGTGTTGACCGTGGCCGGGCAGACGATCATGGCGTCGGCCGGGGGCAGCAGGTCGGGGTCGCCGGCGTTCTTGTAGTGGGTGCGTACCGGGTGGCCGGTCTGCCGGGCCAGCGCGGCCCGGTCGACGAACTTCGCCCCGTCGGGCGTGGTCACCAGGCAGACCTCCCAGCCGTCCTGCTGGGCCAGGTCGACCAGGCGCCCGACGTGCCGGGCCAGCGGCGAACCGCAGGCGATGACGTAGAGCACCTCGCGGCGCTCGCTGCTCGGGTGCGGGCCGCTCATCCGGCCGGCACCGTGTTCATACTCCGACTCCCATGTGCTCAGCCAACTCCGCTATCGGCGGAGGCGGCGCACCACGTGTGCGACGCAGCACGTCCGACATCACCTCGTGGGCGATCGGCCGGCAGCGGATCTCCGAGGGCGCCAGCCGGTCGCCGCGCAGCAGCATCTCGCCGGCGTTGGCCACGTCGCCGATCTGGGCGAAGCCCCGGGCGATGTCGAGCAGGTGGTGCGCCCGGCGTTCGGGCAGCAGCGCGTTGAACGCGGGCTCCGGCAGGCGCTGGTGGATCTCCACCGCCCGGCCGCCGTCGCCCAGCTCGACCGCGGCGGCGGCGCGGTGCAGCTCCAGGTTGGTCGGGCCGAACGAGGTCCAGTAGTGGTTCTGGTCGCTGCCGAGCAGGGTGGCCGCCTCGTGGGCGCCGTTGAGCAGGTCGTCCACGGTGGCCGAGTCGCCGATCCGGGCGGCCGCCATCGCGCCCTGGAGGAGCAGCATGCCGTAGACGGAGAGCCGGTCCGGGGAGGCGTCGTTGCTCCCGCCGGGGGCGAGCCGGTTGGCGATGGTGACGTTCAGCTCCAGCGCGGGCCGGGCCCGGCCCATGGCGACCAGGGCGTTGCAGACCCGGGTGGTGGCGACGCCGGCCAGCAGCTGGTCGTCGGCCCGCTGGGCGACCGCCATCGACCGGTCGGCGGCCAGCCAGGCCAGGTCGCACTCGCCCAGCTTGCGCAGCACCGAGGAGGCGATCTGGTAGACCTGCCCGAGCAGGTGGGCCGCCTCGCACGCCTGGTCGCCGCGGTAGCCCGCGTCGGCCGCCTGGGCGTCGCGCAGCAGCTTCGGCAGCGCCCGGGTCAGCATCCCGTAGCGGCCGTACTGGTAGGTGAGCCAGGCGTGGTTGACGGCCTTGCGCATGTCGGCCAGCGGCGGCGGGTACGGCGCGGCGTCGAAGTAGGCGCTCATCGAGTCGTACCGCTCCAGGGCGGCCCGGATCTCCTGTACCTCGATCTGGTCGATGCAGTTGAGCGCGTCGGTACGCCGCTCCGGGTCCTTGCCGAGCAGCAGCTGCACGTCGACCTGGAGGATGTCGGCGATCTCGTAGAGGACGGAGAACTTGTCGAGCCGACGTACCCCGCGCTCGACCTTGTCGACCCAGCTCTTGGACTTGCCCAGCCGGTCGGCGAAGACCTGTTGCGACATCTTGCGCCGGCCTCGCCAGTAGGCGACCCGCCGGCCTATGGGCAGCTCGTCCATCCTCTTGCTCCTCCCCCTCGTCGCCCGTCCGGCGGATCCCCGGACGGGTCCCCCGCGGGTGCGGCGCTCCGTCCGTCTCAGGTTTTCGCTGGTCGCACAGGTTGTACGTCGGCCATACGGCCAGTCCTCGTAGTTTTCGTGCAAGTTGCACGGGGCCGTTCGACAGCTCAACGATCGTGGGTTACGGCAGTGACGGTGTTCGACACGTGCCTGACGGGTGTCCGGTCGGGGCGAGGGGAGATCACGGATTATGTGGGGGAACGTCGGACCTCGGGTCGTCCAGCTGTCGCCGATCGAGCGGGTCCGGCTGCGCCGGATCGCCGTCCGGTACGCCATGCACGGCTGGGAGGTCACCCCGGGCGCCTGCCTGGCGCGCAGCCGCTTCGTCTGCGGTCGGGCCGGCTGCCCCACCGTCGGCTGCCACCCCGCCCTGGAGGACTGGGAGCACGCGGCGAGCGCCGACCCGGCCCGGGTGGCCGCCTGGTGGCACAGCCGGCCGCACGCGGTGCTGCTGCCCACCGGGCGGGCCTTCGACGTGCTGGAGGTGCCGGCCCACCTCGGCCGGCGGGTACTCGACACGCTCCCGACCCACCCGGCCGGCCCCGCGGTCCGGGGTCCGGTGCTGGTGACCCCGACCGGCCGCTGGATGTTCCTCGTCCGCCCCGGCGACCCGCTGCGGCCGGAGCTGGAGCACTGCTTCCACGTGGTGCGCCACGGGCCCGGCTCGTGGATCGCGGCGCCGCCGACCCGGCTGCCGGAGGGCCCGGTGCGCTGGGCGGTCGCCCCGGAGCAGGCGCGCTGGCAGCTACCCGACTCGTACCTGTTGCAGAACACCCTGGTCGACGCGCTGCGGGCCACCGGGGTGACGCTCGCCCCGGAGCTGCTCCCCGGCCAGCTCCCGCTCCCCCGACGGGGGCACTGACCCGCGAATCGGGTGACCGGCAGCGTCCCCACCGGTGCCGGGGTCGTTGAACCGGTGACGGCGCGGACGCGCCGGGAGCAGGGGTACGTGATGGCCAGGGACGACGCGACGGGGCCCGCCGGCGGCGCCGAGCCACCGCCGTATCACCGGCGGCCGTACCGCCGGTCGGGCACGCGGCCGGGCGGCTCCCGACCGGAACGCGCCCGCCCCGCCGGCTCCCGTCCGGCCGGCACCCCCCGCCCGGCCCGCTGACCCCGCCCGCTGGCCCGGGGCCGGTCAGTCGGTCAGTCGGTCAGCGGGAGGCGGGTGGAGTGCAGCAGGCGGCCGTCGTCGGTGACGACCGCGTGCAGGTGGTCGGGGAGGCGGTCCAGCCAGCCGATGCCGGCCTCGCCCATGGCCACCGCCGCGGTGGCGTACGCGTCGGCGACGCCCAGGTCCGCGCCGACCACGGTGACCGAGCGCAGGCCCCGGGCCGGCTCGCCCCGGCGCGGGTCCCGCACGTGCTGGCCCCGGTGCTGCACGCCCGAGGTGGCGACGGCCAGGTCACTGGCGGCGAGGACCAGGCAGGTGGCCATCGGGTTCCACGGGTGGGCGACGCCGATCCGCCACGCCTGGCGGGTCGGTGACAGTCCCCGGACCACCACGTCACCCCCGGCGTTGAGGCAGTGGTTGGCCGCCCCGGCGGCGACCAGCCGGTCCGAGGCGACCTGCGCCGACCAGCCCTTGACGTACCCGGACGGGTCGAGCCGGCCGGTGGCGTACGCGTCGAAGTAGCCGTCGGTGGCGGCCCACAGGTCGGCGCAGCGCGCCAGCACGGCCCGCAGGTCCCCCGACGCGTCGGCCAGCCGCAGCTCGCCCCGGTCCAGCCGGCACACCTCGCTGTCGTCCCGATAGGTGCTGAACCGGGCGTCGACCTCGCGCAGCCAGCCGAAGGTCTCCTCGGCGAGGTCGTGCAGGGTCGCGGCGGGCAGGTCGTCGGCCAGGTCGAGGCTGATCGCCGTACCCATGACGTGCTCGACCCGGCGCAGACCGGGACGGGCCGGCGAGACCGGCACCTCAGCCGGCCCGGTCGATCGCCGCCTGGAGCGACTGCTGGTACGCGTCGCTGGTGGCGGTGGCGTCGCTGACGGTGTTCAGGTCGGCGCTCTGCTTCTGCACCACCTCGCCGCTGGTGCCGCTGTAGGTGCGCTGCACGTCGTCGCTGCGCTGGCCCGACTGTCCGCTCTGCGGCAGGCCGATCCCGGTGACGTTGACGATCCGGCTGCCGGAGAGGGTGATCTGCACCGACAGGGAACCGTACTCGTAGTCGACGGTCGGGCCGCTCACCGTACGCAGCGCCGGTTTCGGCGCCGCGGTGGTGGCCCGCGGCGCGGCGGGAGCCCGGGTGCCGGTGGTGGACCGCGCGGCCGGGGTGCGGGACGCGCCGGTGGTGGGGCGCGCCGCCGGGGCGCGGCCGGAGGCGGAGGGGCGCGGCGCCGGGCGGACCCCG
>NZ_JBAKHT010000040.1:0-43914 GCF_036906755.1 Micromonospora sp. CPCC 206171
CCAACCGGGGTGGGCCGGCATTCCGCCGGGCCCGACTCTCCGGTCCACCCGTCCGGGCCGGGGAGGCCACGGCGGTCTGCCATGTACAACGACCCCGCCCCGCCGGCCATTCCACCACCCGACCGGCTCGACCAACCGACACCGCAGGTCAGAGCGGACATCCGGGCGGCAGCCACCGGGCCTCAATCCGGATATCCGGCACTGAACCGGCGGACCGAGTGGCCACCTCAGCCCAGGAGGCGCCCACTGTCGGCCGACCGACACCCCGCGCTCACGGCTCGCGGTCGGCTGGTCAGGTCGTGCCGATTAGTCAGCTCGCGGGCCGGTTGGTCAGGTCTCCGCCGGGAGACATGTTCGTGGTGAGCGATATGCCGGTGAGTCACAAATATGCCTCAGAGTCATATCGCTCGCCGGCCTATCGACCGGCCATGCACTACTTCCGGTAGCCGATCGCCGTGTTGCCGTTGCCGGTCGGCGGCCCTCGGCGTGCCGGTCGCCGATTGGCCCAGCCGGTCACCCGGAAATCGGCCCTCACACTGGGCCGCTCCACCGGCCAGGATCGAAGGACGACGACATTCCTGGAAGGACCGGAACGACGATGACGACGGCCGACATGTGGTTCGACCCGCGCTGCCCCTGGGCCTGGAACGCCTCCCGCTGGCTGCTGGAGGTGGAACAGGTCCGCGCGGTCGAGGTGCGCTTCCACGTGATGAGCCTCAGCGTGCTCAACGAGGGCCGCGAGGGCTTGGAGGAGTGGTACCGGGAGTGGTTGAAGCCCGGCATGGGCCCGGTGCGGGTGGCGGTGGCGGCGGAGATGAAGGCCGGCCCGGAGGTGCTGCGGGACCTCTACACCGCGCTGGGCAACCGGATCCACCACGATCGGGCGCCGATCGGGCGCGAGCTCTACCGGGCGGCGCTGGCCGAGGTGGGCCTGCCCGTCGAACTGGCCGACGCGGCCGACTCCACCGCGTCCGACGAGGCACTGCTGGCCAGCCACCACGCCGGCCTGGAACCGGTCGGCGAGGACCTCGGCACCCCGACCATCCACGTCACCGACGACGCCGGCCGGCGCACCGCGTTCTTCGGGCCGGTGGTCGCGCCGATCCCGCGTGGCGAGGACGCCGGCCGGCTCTGGGACGGAGTGGTGCTGGTCGCCGGCACCCACGGGTTCTTCGAGCTGAAGCGGGCCCGGACCCGGCCGCCGATCGAGCGGTGAGCGGTCAGCCGAACGCCGCCGCGAAGGGGCCCCGGTTCGTCGCATCCGGCACCGCGAACACCACCAGGTCGAACCGGCCCGCGTACGGGCGGCCCGGCCCGAGCAGGTCGGCGAAGGCGGCAGCGACCTGGCGCGGGTCGTTGCGGAACACCCCGCAGCCCCAGGCGCCGAGCACCAGCCGCCGGTGTCCGTGCGCCAGCGCCACCCCGAGCACCCGCCCGGCGCGGCGTCGCAGCACCCCGGGCAGGTCGACCGGCTCCCGCAGCGCCCCGGCGTTGGGCGCCGCCGCCGTCAGGAAGGCCACCCGGTACGGCGCGATCAGCCGACCCGAGTCGTCCCGGAACACCGGCACGTCGGGGGAGTGGACGACCCGGTCGGAGTAGACCGGGTCCGGCCGGGCCCGGTGGTACGCGTAGAACTCCGGCGCCGTCCGCAGGCTGGCGGCCAGGGCGGAGGACCGGGCCAGGCTCTCCTCCTGGGCGTGCGCGCCGGTGGCGTACCCGCCGCCGGGCTTCTTCGCCGAGGCGAAGTTGAGGCAGGCGACCCGGCCGTCGGGGGTGCCGGCGAGCCGGCGGGTGGCGGCGAGGCTCGTCTCGTCGGTCACCTCCATCGTGGACGGTCCCGCCGGGCCGGGCTCGGGCAGCGGCTCGTCGGGCAGGTGCAGGGTGGCGGCCGGCACCCGCCCGTACCGGCCCTCGGCGACGAGCCGGTCGGTCTCGGCGGCCAGCGCCGCCCGTTCGGTACGGTCCACCGGCCCATCATGCCGGCGCGGGCCGACCCCGGCCGCCCCGACCGTCCCGCTCAGGTCAGCTCGACCGGCAGCGGCACCGGGCGCTTCGCCACCCGGTCGTCGCCGGAGGAGCGGCCGCGCAGGTGCCGGGCCAGCCACGGCAGCAGGTGCCGCCGGGTCCAGGCCAGCTCGGCGCGGAGCACCTCGTGCCCGCGTCGCCGGGGTGCGACCGCCAGGGGGCGGGTCCACGAGTCGTCGTACCCGGGCAGGCCGGCGGTGTGCGCGAGCGCCGCGGCGATCCGCTCGTGACCGGCGCTGTTGGCGTGCAGCCGGTCCTCGCTCCACAGCCGGGGGTCGGAGGCGACCGGGTGCGCGGCGAAGTCCAGCAGGGTGGCCCCGGTCTCGGCGGTGGCCCGCCGCAGCGCCGCGTTGAGCATGACCACCCGGCCGCGCAGCGGGCGGGCCAGCGGCATCACGGGCACCGGATCGGGCAGCGTGAAGGTCAGCACGGTGGCGCCCTGGCCGACCAGCGCCCGCTGCATCGTCGCCACGTCCGCGGCGATCCGCCGCGCGTCGAACGAGGGACGCAGCACGTCGTTCATGCCGGCCACCACCGTGCACAGGTCCGGCGCCAGGTCGAGGGCCACCGGCAGTTGCTCGGCGAGGATGCGGGCGGTGGTCCGCCCCCGGATCGCCAGGTTGGCGTACTCCAGGCCGCCCTGCTCCCGGGCCACCGCCTCGGCGAACCGGTCCGCCCAGCCCCGGTAGCCGCCGGCGTCGTCCGGGTCGTCGAGCCCTTCGGTCGTGCTGTCGCCGATCGCGACGTACCGCTGCCACATCACGGTGGACAGCCTATGGGCGGCACTGCCGCCGCCGTCCGCCGGGCGCGCGGCCGGTACGGGGCGGCGCATCCGCGACCGCACCGATACGGTGCGCAGGTGAGCCGCACCGCCCGTCCCTCCGGTTTCCGCGACCGACGGCGAACCGCCCAGGGCGCGGTCCCGCTCCGGGCCGCCGACGACGGGGAGTGCCGGATGAGCAGCCCGACCCAGCGCCTGCTCGACGCCGACCAGGTGCGTCGGTACGTCGCGGCGTCCCTCGGCCCCGACGTCGCGGTGACCGACTGCGCGCCGTTGACCGGGGGCGGTTTCGCCGCGGTCTGGTCGGCCACCCTCGACGACGGGCGCGGCGTGGTGCTGAAGGTCGGCCCGCCGCCCGAGGTGCCGCTGCTGCGCTACGAGCGCGGGCTGATCGCCGCCGAAGCGCGCTACCTGCGGCTCGTCGCCGCGCGGGCCCCGGAGGTGCCCGTCCCGCCGCTGCTGCACCACGGCAGCGACCCCGTCCTCGGCGACTGGCTGCTGACCGGCCTGCTCGCCGGGCGTACCCTGCACCAGCTCACCGTCGACGGCGGGCCGGTCGACGCGGTCCGCGCCGCGTTCGGCGCGGCGCTCGCCGCGCTGCACCGGGTCGACGGCAACCGGTACGGCTACGACGGCGGCCGGGCGGCCGGGGCGACCTGGCGGGAGGCCTTCACCGCCATGGTGGACGACCTGCTCGCCGACGCCACCGACTGGACGGTGCCGCTGCCCGTGCCGCCGGGACGGATCCGGGAACTGGTCCACCGGCACGCCGCCACCCTCGACGCGGTCCGCCGCCCGGCGTTGCTGCACTTCGACGGCTGGGCCGGCAACGTGCTGGCCGTCGCCGGGCCGGACGGCGTGCCCCGGCTCAACGGTCTGGTCGACGGTGAGCGGTACCTCTACGGCGACCCGCTGCTGGACCTGGTCGCACCGCTGATCTTCCGGCGGGCCGAGGACGAGCCGGACGACGCGGTCCTGCGCGGCTACCGGGCGGCGGGTGGCCGGGTGCCCCTCGACGACCCGGGCGTGCGCCGCCGGCTCGGGCTCTACCGGCTGCACCTGTACCTGCTGATGACCGTCGAGATGCCCAGCCGGGGCATCACCGGCGACAACGATCCGGGCCGCGTCGCCCGGCTCGCCGACCTGCTGGACCGGGAGCTGGCCGCGCTTGCCGAGCCGTGATCCGGCCCTGATCCCCGCTCGTCCGCGCCGGGTCGGGCGGAGGGCTCAGAGCCAGCCGGAGCGGCGGAAGAGTCGGTGCAGGACCACTGCGGCGGTCGCCATCAGCAGCAGGGCACCGGCGTAGCCGTACCGCCAGGTCAGTTCGGGCATGTGCGTGAAGTTCATGCCGTACACGCCGGCCACGGCGGTCTGGGTGGCGGCGATCGCGGCCCACGCGGCGATCTTCCGCATGTCGTTGTTCTGGTCGACGGCGAGCTGTGCGAGCCGGGACTGGAGCACCGAGTTGAGCAGCTCGTCGTACGCGGCGACCCGCTCCACCGCGCGGCTCAGCCGGCCCTCGACGTCGACGAACCAGCGGCGCAGCCCTGGCGGCGGCCCACCCGCCCGGTCGGCGACCAGCGCGCGCACCGGCTCCTGCAACGGCAGCACCGCCCGCTTGAACTCCACCACCTCCCGCTTGAGCTGGTAGATGTGCTGGATGTCGGCGCCCCGGTCGCGGGCGAACACGCTCTCCTCGACGCGTTCCAGGTCCTTCTCCAGGTGGGCGGCGACCTCCAGGTACAGGTCGACCATCCGGGCGGCCACCGCGTACGCCACCGCCCACGGACCCTCGGCCAGCATCGCCGGGCGGCTCTCGATGTCCTGCCGGACCGGGGTCAGCGCGCCGGAGGCGCCGTGCCGGACGGTGATGACGAACCGGTCACCCAGGAAGACCATCACGTCCCCGGTGTCGATCACCTCGGAGGTGGCGGTCAGCTCGGCGTGCTCGACGTAGCTGGCGGTGCGCAGCACCAGCAGGGTCACCCCGTCCTGCCGCTGCACGGTGGGCCGGTGCCCGTCGGCGAGCGCCTGCTCCACGACGAGTTCGTCGAGGCCGAAGGTGCGCCCGACCGCCGCCATCACCGCCGCGCCCGGGTCGTGCAGCCCCAGCCAGACGAAGGCGTTGCGGCCGCGCCGGGAGCGGGCGTACGCGTCGGCGTAGTGCGGGCGGCCGGGCGCCCGGCGACCGTTCACGTACACCGCGCAGTCGACCACGGCGTCCGGATTGGACCGCCGCGGGGCCGGCGCGGCCTCCTCGGCCTCGCGGCCGAGCACCCGGTCGACCAACGACCCCAGTCGGGGAATGAGCCGTGCCGCCACCGTCCACCTCCGCCGCCCTCGGTCCGGGGGCCACCGTAGTACGGCGGTGCTCCCGCCGCTGGCGGTGGGTCAGGCCACTGCGGTGGCCCGCACGACGATGTTGTCGGAGTAGTCGCGGGATCGCTCGTCGAAGCGTCCGCCGCAGGTCACCAGGCGCAGCCCCGCGCCCGGCCCGCCCGGCCCGTAGACCAGCGCGGTGGGAAAGCTCCGCTTCGGGTACGCCCCGACGCCGTCCACCGCGAACGTCACCCCCCGGCCGTCGGCGCGGGTGACCCGTACGGTGTCGCCGGGCCGCAGCCGCCCCAGGTTGAAGAAGACCGCCGGGCCGTCGCGGGTGTCGACGTGGCCGACGATCACGGCGTTGCCGGCCTCACCGGGGCTGACGCCCGGCCGGTACCAGCCGGCGACGGTGGGGCGGTCCAGCGGCGGCACCTCCAGGGTGCCGTTCGGGTCGCCGGCGACGGACACCAGGTCGGCGTGGACGCCGATGGCCGGAATGTCGATGCGGACCGGTTCCGAACGGGGCAGCACCGGCCCGGGGGACCCGCTGCGGTCGGCGCCGCGCGCGCCCACGCCGGGCTGTGGCGGTCCCGCCGGCGACGCGGTGAGCCCCACCGTGATCAGGCTGAGTCCGGCGGCGCCGGCGACCGTCACCGCCGCCACCGACGCCCGGGTACGCGTGAACCACCTGCCGAAGGCCATCGCCTCACCTCCCGCGACACGGCGATGCGGTCGGGGTGCCCGTCCCGGTCGCGCCGGTGCGGGCACCCCGTCCTAGGGATGGTGTGAGGTACGGGTCAGGCGACGGGCGCGGCCGCTCGGCGTCGGCGGCGGACCAGGAGGGTCGCCCCGATCGCGGCGGCTCCGGCGAGCGCGCCGCCCGCGGCAAGCAGGCCGGTGGTGCCGTCGTCACCGCCGCCACCGGCCGGCGCCGCGCCGATCGGGGTGACGGTGAAGGTGGCGCTGCCGCCGGAGCTGCCGTTACCGCAGGTGGTGGTCACCGTGTAGGTGCCGAGGGTGAAGCCGGCGGTGAAGAGTTCCGCGCTCAGCCCGCCGCCGGCGGCGGCGGTGGTGGAGCGGACGTTCTGGTCCCGGTTCGGCCCGGTGACGCGGAAGATCGCGTCGCCCGCGTTCGGGTTGCATGTGGTCGCGGTGAGTACGACCGTCCCGCCGACCGGGGTGGTGGCCGGTGACACGATGGTCTGCGCGAGCGCGGCGGCCGGGAGCAGAAGCGTGCCGAGTCCCACGCCGAGCGCCGTCGATACGAGAACTGACTGTGCCTTCATACGCGTCTTCCCTCACTTTTCGTCCGCTGTCTGCGTGGGACGTCGTTCGGGTGGCCAACTCCGTAACAAGCACCGGTGTGGCCAACACTAGGAGGGTTGGGCGTCGCGCCCGACGTAAATGAGAAATCTTCGTTGCCGTCCCGAGTTTTCCCTCGCGCCGGGGACCGGCGGAAATGCCCGCACAGGACCGCCCACAACGCCCGGCCGGTCGTACCCGCTCGTGCCGCTCGTCCCGTTGCGGCGGGACGTGGGCCTCCGCGCGGCCCCGTCCCTTCTGTGAAGAGCTGTCCGGGTCGACTGGTTCCTCGGCAGGCGAAAGGCTGCGGCGCCGGAAGCGGTCCTCCGGGTTCACGACGGAGCCACGGGTGCCGTACTCGACGGTCCGGCCCTGTTGCCGACGTCGGGCCCATGCCGCTCCACTGTGGGTGACGGCGACCCGCACCCGTTTCATGCGGGGCCACGTCGGTTGACGCTCCAGTATGGATTTCACGTCGGCAAGGGCTCGGTCTCGGCCGTAGCGGCGGATCCACCGGACCGGCGACGACGCCTCAGCATCCAGCTAGCCTCCTAGGATGCCTTACGGGTTGTGAGGCTCCTCGCGACGGGAAGCCGAGACGCGTTGCGGGAACTACTGCGGGGCGCGTCGCCAGAACTGGCGTGGGGCGTACCCGTCGCGGCGCAGCCAGTGTTCGGTGTAGACGATCCGGTCGGCCTCGACGACGACCAGCGGTCCGCTCGGTGGCTCGTCCAGCGATCGTCCCCGCTCCGCGTGGTCGGACTGCCAGCGCACCGCCGGCCACCAGTGCGCGAAGTCCGCGTCGCCCTGGTGCAGCACCCGGGCCCGACCGAACAGCTGCGCGCCGCGGCTGCTGGCCTGCCCGACGAGCGGGGCGAACACCCCGACCGACACCCGTGGGTCGACCGCGATGTTGCGCATCTTCGGCGAGGTGGCCGCGGCGGTGAACATCACCGCGAAGTCGAGGTGGAAGTAGCGGACCGGGGTGGCGAGCGGGCCGTCCGGGCCGGCGGTGGCGAGCACGCACATGTTCTGCGACGACAGCAGGTTGAGGATCCGCTCGCCGAGGCGTTCGCGGTCCAGACGGGCAGTGGGGGCGGGGCCGGCGAGCCAGGGGTTCGTGACGGGCATGGTGGATCATCCCATGCCCGTCACGGCTCCTCAGTTCCGGTCGCGGACCCGCCCCGGTGCGGGGCGGATCACCGCTTGCGGGCCTGAAGCGTGTACGTCTGCGCCAGCCGCCACGGCCGGTCGGCCAGCCGCCACTCGCCGTCGGCGTCCTTGACCTGCCGGCCGGGCAGCGCGTCCCAGGGCGCGCTGTCGTGCTCCTGGAGCATGGTGAGGTCGAGGCCGGCGTCGAGCAGGGCGGTGACCACCTCGCCGAGGCCGTGGTTCCACTCGTGGGTGGTGTTGTGCTGGAACGTCGTCTCGGTGCTGACGTAGGTGCCCGGCTCCTCCCAGATCAGCGGTTCCGGCCGCTCGAAGTACGGGTGCTCCACCACCAGCAGCCCGTCCGGGTGGGTCTCGTCCAGCGCCCACAGCATCGGGTGGCCCTCGCGCAGGAAGAGCCGGCCGCCGGGGCGGAGCAGCGCGGCGACCACGCCCGCCCAGCGGCGGATGTCGGGCAGCCAGCACAGTGCGCCGACGCCGGTGTAGACCAGGTCGAAGCCGCCCCCGCCGAGCACCTCGGGGGCGTCGTAGACGTCGGCCTCGACGAAGTCGACGGCGGCACCGGTCCGCTCGGCCAGGGCGCGGGCCTGGGCCAGCGAGGCGCCGGAGAAGTCCAGCCCGGTCATCCGCGCGCCGAGCCGGTGCAGTGAGACGGTGTCGGTGCCGATGTGGCACTGCAGGTGCACGCCGCGCAGGCCGGTCACGTGGCCGAGGCGGGGCAGGTCGAAGCGGACCACCTCGCTCAGGTACGCCGGGTCGGCGGCGAAGCGCTCCACCGCGTAGTCGGGCGACGCGGCGTGGGCGGGGGCGCGCTCGTCCCAGTTGGCCCGGTTGAGGGTCCGGTAGTCGGTCACCGGCGAACCGTCGCACATCCCACCGGCGCCGCTCAACGGGGATTCGTCGCCGACGGAGCTGGTAGGTTGCCTCGCCGTGACGGGGGAGCGGTCAGACCGGCGGTTCGCGAAGCTGTGGGCGGCCAGCACCATGTCGGCGCTGGGCAGCGGCATGGCCACGGTGGCGGCGCCGCTGTACGTGGCGGCGCGCACCGACGACCCGCTGGTGGTGTCGGCGGCGTCCGGGGTGGCGTGGCTGCCCTGGCTGCTGTTCGCGCTGCCCGGCGGGGTGTTGGCGGACCGGGTCGACCGGCGGCGGCTGATGGTCGTCATCGACTGGGTACGGGTCGCCGCCCTGGCGGTGCTGACCGGCGCGATGCTGACCGGCCGGTCCGGGGTGGTGCTGCTGTACGTGGTGCTCTTCGTGATCAACACGGGCGAGATCGTGTTCCGGTCGGCCAGCCAGGCGATGCTGCCGGCGGTGGTGCCCCGGGCCCGGTTGGAGCGGGCCAACGGTTGGCTGGGCGGCGGCACCACGCTGATGAACGGGATGCTGGCCGGTCCGCTCGGCGGGTTCCTCTTCCTCGTCGCCGAGAGCATCCCGTTCCTGGTCAACGCCGGCACGTACGCGCTCAGCGCGGTGCTCGTCGCGCTGGTCGCCGGGACGTACCGGGGTGGGGAGGACGCGGGGCGCCGGTCGGCGCGGTCGGTGCGGGCGGAGATCGGGGAGGGGTTCCGCTGGCTGCTGGGGCAGCGGCTGCTGCGCACCATGGCGGTGCTGATCGGGCTGCTCAACCTGACCCTCACCGCGGCGCTGGCGGTGCTGGTGCTGCTCGCCACCGACCGGCTGGGTCTGGACTCGGTCGGCTACGGGCTCCTGTTCACCTGCATGGCGGTGGGTGGGCTGCTCGGCGCGGTGGTCGGCGACCGGCTGGTCGCGGCGATCGGCGCCACCTGGACCATCCGGGTCGGGCTGCTGGTCGAGGCGGCCCTGCACCTGGCCCTGGCCGCGTCGACGAGCGCCTGGCTGATCGGCGGGGCGCTGTTCGCCTTCGGGGTGCACGGCGCGCTGTGGAACATGGTCGCGAACTCGCTGCGCCAGCGGCTGACCCCGGCGGCGTTGCAGGGGCGGGTCGGCGGCACGACGCTGTTCATCGCCGCCGGGGGCAACTGCGTGGGCGCCCTGCTGGGCGGGGTGATCGCCACGACGTTCGGACTGACCGCGCCGTACTGGGTGGGGTTCGTGGTGGCGGTGGCGGTGTCCGCGGCCACCTGGCGGGTGTTCGACCGGGCCACGGTCTCCGCCGCGTACGCCGACCCGGACGACCGGCAGCCGGTCGTCCGGGTCGGTTGAGCGGTCAGCGGGCCGGGACGGGCAGCACCTCGCCCCGCTCCGCGGAGCGGTGCGCCAGCTCGATCAGCTCCACGGTGGCGACGGCGTCGCGCGGGTCGACCGGCATCGGGGTGCCGTCCCGCAGCGCCGCCGCCACCTGGGCGTAGAAGTCCTGGTAGCGGCCCGCTTCGGTGGGCACCGGGCGCAGGTCGCCGTCGACGCCGAGCCGGCCGTACCGCTCGGCGGGGACCTCGCCCCAGCCCGGCGCGTCCGGGCGGCCCCCGGCGCGCAGCGCCTCCTCCTGCACGTCCAGGCCGTAGCTGGTCCAGCCGGCGCGGTCGCCGAGGACGCGCATTCGCGGCCCGAGCTGTGCGGTCACGGCGCTCATCCAGAGGTGGGAGTGGACGCCGCCGGCGTGGGTGAGTGCCACGAAGGCGTCGTCGTCGACCTGCGCCTCGGGCCGCCGCCGGTCCACCTCGGCGTACACGCTGCGCACCGGCCCGAACAGCTGCACCGCCTGGTCGACGAGGTGGGCGCCGAGGTCGTAGAGGGCGCCACCGGCCTCGCCGGGGGCCGCGCTCTCCCGCCAGCCCTCCTTGATGGCCGGCCGCCACCGCTCGAACCGCGACTCGAAGCGGAGGACGCGGCCCAGCTCACCCTCGGCGATGAGCCGGCGAGCGGTCAGGAAGTCGCCGTCCCAGCGGCGGTTCTGGAACACCGTCAGCGGCACGCCGCGCCGGTCGGCCTCGTCGGCCAGGGCGCGACCCTCCGCCGCGGTGGCGGCCAGCGGCTTGTCCACCACGACGGCCAGCCCGGCGGTGACGGCGGCCCGGGCCATCGGCACGTGCGTGCGGTTCGGCGTCGCCACCACGACCAGGTCGAGGCTGTCCGCCGACTCCCACAGCCGGTCGGCGTCGTCGAGGACGCGGGCGTCCGGGTGGTCCTTGCGGGCCTGCTCCTGCCGCTGCGGGTTGCCGGTGACGACGGCGTCCAGCCGCAGCCCGGGGGTCGCGGCGATCAGCGGGGCGTGGAAGACCTGGCCCGCCAGCCCGTATCCGAGCAGTCCGACCCGCAGTGGTGCCGGCGTGTTGGCCATGGTGTCCCCCCGGTTTCCCGTCCGTGCCCTGGTCGTTCCAGGTTGTGCCGATACGAACCTACGCGCCGGCCCGGACCGCTGCGCCGGCCGGTCAGCGGGGAGTCGGCTCGGTCACCCAGCCGGCGACGAGGACCGGCCGGTGGGGCGGTGCCCGGCGGGGGCCGGGGGCTGTGACAGCGTGGTCGGGTGGACAACGTCGACCTGGCCGTCGTCGGCGGTGGCGGCGCCGGTTCCCTGGTCCTCGCCGCATTGGACCGGCACGACCTGCGTGGGCTGCGGATCGCCGTGGTGGACCCGGTGCGCAAGCGCGGCCAAGACCGCACCTGGGCGTTCTGGGGTACGCCCGGCACCGACCTGGAGCCGATGCTCAGCGCGAGCTGGCGGCAGGTGGAGGTGATCACGCCGGCCGGGCGGCGCCGGCTCGACCTCGCCCCGCTGCGGTACGCGATGCTGCGCTCCGCCCCGGTCTACGAGCGGGCCGCCGAGGCCCAGCGGCGCCTCGGCGCCACCTGGGTCGACGCGGCGGTCGGCGCCCTCGACGACGACGGCGGGTCGGTGACCGTCCGGGACGCCGACGGCGCGGCGCTGCTGCGGGCCCGGTGGGTGCTGGACTCCCGCCCCCGGCCACCCCGGCGGGCGGGCCGGACGAGCTGGTTGCAGCACTTCCGCGGCTGGTGGCTGGAGGCGGCCGGGCCGGTGTTCGACCCGGGCCGGGCGGTGCTGATGGACTTCCGCACCCCGCAGCCGGCGCGGGGTGTCTCCTTCGGCTACGTGCTGCCGGTCAGCGACCGGTACGCCCTGGTCGAGTACACCGAGTTCTCTCCGCGCCGGCTGAGCGACGCCGGCTACGACGCCGCGCTGCGCGGCTACGCCGACCTGCTCGGCCTCGACCTGACCGCGCTGAGGGTGCGGGAGGTGGAGGGCGGGGTGATCCCGATGACCGACGCCCCGTTCGAGGGCCGGCCGTCGCCGAGGGTGGTGCGGCTGGGCACCGCGGGCGGGGCCACCCGGCCGTCGACCGGGTTCACCTTCTCCGCCATGCACCGGCAGGCCGACGACGTGGCCCGGGCGCTGGCCGCCGGCCGGGCCCCCGTGCCCCGGCCGGCGTACCCCCGTCGGCACCTCTGGATGGACGCCGTCGCGCTGCGGGCGCTGGACCGCGGGGCGGTCGGCGGCCCGGAGTTCTTCGACCGGCTCTTCGACCGCAACCCGGCGCAGCGGGTGCTGCGGTTCCTCGACGGCGCCACCACCCCGGCGGAGGACCTGGCGGTGATGCGGTCCAGTCCGCTGCTGCCGATGACCTCGGCGGTGGTCGGTGACGCCGTCGGCCGGCTGCGCGCCCGGCTGCGCCCCCGGCCGGCCCCCGCGCCCGTCGGCGCGACCCCGGACCGGGCGGGTCAGGCCGGCTCGTAGGTCGCCACGACCACTCCCGTCGTGGTGGTGACGCTCTCGAGCAGCGTCAGCCGGGCCGGGTGCCCGCCGTCGGGGAACAGCCGCCGCCCGGCGCCGAGCACCAGCGGATGGATGACCAGCACATAGGCGTCGATCAGCCCGTGCGGGGCCAGCGACCGCACCAGCTCGCCGCTGCCGAGCACGGCGATGTCCGGGCCGCCCAGCCGCCCCGGTCGAAGCCGTCGCGGGTGTCCTCGTCCGGGCGTCCGGGCGCCTGCATCACGCCGTCCAGGCTGACGTTGTTGGTCACGACGATGCGTCTCATGCCGGTCCTCGCGGATCACGGCCGGCCCGACGCCGGCCCCTCACCTCCCAGACGAACGGCGGACGGCGCTATCGACACCGTCAGCCGGCGTACCCCGTGGACCTCGCCGAGCAGCGGCCTGCGCCGTGGAGGTGCCGGCGGCGGCGGCGCGCCGGGACGCCCGCGCCGACCGGCCGTGGGCGGCACCGGTAGGTTCGGCGCCATGGTGGAGGCGGCGGACGGCAGGGTCGTGGAGATCTGGACCGACGGGGCGTGCAGCGGCAATCCCGGCCCGGGTGGCTGGGGCGCGCTGCTGCGCTACGGCGGCCACGAGCGGGAGCTGTGCGGCGGCGAGGCGACGCCGACCACCAACAACCGGATGGAGCTGACCGCGGCCATCCGGGCGCTGGAGAGCCTGACCCGGCCGGTCACCGTGCGGCTGCACACCGACAGCACCTACGTGCGCAACGGCATCACCGGGTGGTTGGCGTCGTGGAAGCGCAACGGCTGGCTGACGGCGGCGAAGCAGCCGGTCAAGAACGCCGACCTGTGGCAGCGGCTGGAGGCGGCCTGCGCCCGGCACGAGGTGACCTGGCTGTGGGTCAAGGGGCACAACGGCCACCCGGAGAACGAGCGGGCGGACGCGCTGGCCAACAAGGGGATGACCGAGGCGCGGGCGGCGGCGCCGCTCAGTGCTCCGGCGGGCGCTCGCGCAGGGCGCTGACCAGGGCGTCGTCGACGCCGAGCGGGTCGCGGGCGTAGCTGCGTACCGAGCCGTGCGCGGCGGCCAGGTCCGCCAGGAAGAGCTCGATGATCGGCGCGGGGGTCTTGCGCCGTCCCGCTACGTCGTCGGGCCCGGCCGGACGCCGCCGGCCGGGCCCGACCCGGGTCGGGGCGCCGTCCCTACTCCGTGGGCGGATTGACCGCCTCCTCCTGGGCGGGGTCGGTCGTGCCGGAAACCGCGTCCACGTCGTAGCCGGCGCGGCTGGTGTCCCGGGCCGAGAGGTGCTCCTCGGCGGGCAGGTCCGCGAAGTCGTCGCCGGTGTCGTCGGTGCTGCGCAGCGAGTCGCCCGGCGGGCGCAGCGACGCCTCGTACGCGGGGGTACCGTCCGGTTCGTCGGAGTCGGCCCGGTCGAAACGCTGTTCATCCGTCATACCGACCTACCTGCCCGTCTGGCCGGCCGGCAAACACGCCGGTCAGCGGCGGGGATCGCGCTTCCGGCGGCTGGTCGGGCGGACCGCGGCGCGGGCCCCGCCCGGGCGGGGCCGGCCGACCGGGGTGATGGCCAGCCCCGACCAGTGCGGCGGGTGGCGCAGCGCGGGCGGCAGCACGGTGTGTCGGTCGCCGCGGGCCGCGTCGAGCTGCGACTGGTGCAGGAACAACGCGCCGGACAGGTCCGCGCCGCGCAGGTCGGCGCCGCGCAGGTCCGCGCCCGTGAGGTCGGCCAGCCGCAGCCGCACCCCCCGCAGGTCCGCGCCGATCAGGCACGCGCCGCGCAGGTTCGCCCCCACCAGGTCCGCCCCGCGCAGGTCGACGCCGAGCAGCGCCGCGCCCCGCCGGTCGACGCCGTCGTGCCCGGCCCGGGCCAGCTCACTGGCCCGCACCAGCAGCGGGTTCATCCGCCCCCGGTACGCGTCGACGTCCACCTTGCGCAGCGCGTCGGCGCCGCCGGCGGTGCGGCGTCGGGTCTCGTCCACGGCCGCCCGCAGCTCGTCGCGCAGCGCCCCCGCCGGGGTGAGCGCCAGCGCCTCGGTGAGATACCAGAGCAGCTCGTGCAGCGGGCGCACCACGGCGAAGGTGGCGAACATGGCCGACGCCGTCGCCCGGTCGTCCCGCCAGTCCCGCCCGCCGAAGGTGACCTGGGTGACGTGCTGGCCGGCGCCGAAGCAGTCGAACACGGTGCAGCCGGGGAAGCCCCGCTCGCGCAGCTGCGGGTGGATGCCGCAGCGCGAGTCGGCGCCCAGGTTCGGGCAGGGCTGCCCGGCGGGCTTGTCCAGCGCGAAGTCCGCCGAGGCGGCGAAGGCCGGGGCGACGCAGCACAAGCCGACGCAGCGGGCGCAGTCGGCGCGCAGCTCGGTGCCGCCTCGGGGTGTTTCGGACACGCTGACCGGTCTCCCACTGGTTGGTTGATCTGCCGCCCGGGTCGCCCGGGCCGGCGTACCCCATTGTCCGCCAGCGAGGTGCCCGGGCCGTCCGGGGGAGGCTCTGACCGATCTCGGCGTCGTCTCGTGGCCGGGAGGCGCGACGCCCGTTCCCCAGGGACGGGCGCCGCGCCGATCCGGTCAGAAGGCGAACAAGGCGCCGGTGTCGCGCAGCAGCAGGCACCGGTTCTCGTACGACTTCGACCAGGTCACCGGCCGGTCCTGCCAGAACCCCCAGGCGTGGACCGTGACCGGCGCGTAGTCGAAGGTGCAGGGGCCCGGGTCGGCCGACAGGGCGGACAGGTCGCCGTCGACGCGGGCCAGGGTGCGGCAGGCGGCGGCCGCGTCGGGGTGGGTGCCGCCGGTCGGTCCGCAGACCAGCACGGCCGAGCGGTCCTCGGCGGTGCCCGGCCGGTCGATGTCGAGCAGCAGCACCGACGGGGTCTCCGGGCCGGATCGGGGTGCGGCCTGGGCGGCCTGGGGGAGCAGGGCCGCCTGGGCGGTCAGTACGGCGACGGCGAGGGCGGCCGCCGTGGCGGCGGCGCGTTGGGCGAAGGGCATCGTGACGTCCTTCCGGTTGCGGGACCCCGGGTCTCGGGGCCGGTGGACGGCCCAGCCGTCGTGTGGCCGGGCCGTCGAGAACCCTAGGTGGACGGTGTGAACGCGAAGCGTCACGCTGTGTTACACCGCCTGCCGTCCGGAGGACGTCAGGTGTGACAACCTGCGCCGACGTGCGCCGGGAGGGTGGTCGTCCGCCGCGACATGGTCTCCGGCCCGACCCATGAGTTGCCGCGGTGTTGCCGGCCACCCGTCCGCGCTGGCCGCACGTCGTCGGCCGCCCGCCCGGCCGCCCCGGACGCCGGGGTGATTCAGACCGAGCGCCAGTCGTCCGAGCGCAGGTGCGAGCCGGCCTGCGGGCCCATCAGCAGCATGCCGCCGTCCACGGGCCAGGACGCGCCGGTCACGTACGCTGCGGCGGGCGAGGCGAGCAGCGCCACCACCGCGGCGACCTCCCGCGCGTCGCCGGGCCGGCCCACCGGTACGCCCGGACGGTCCTCGGTGAACGGGTCGACGTCCTCCTGGCCGGTCATCGGGGTGGAGATCTCGCCGGGGGCCACCGCGTTGACGGTGATCCCGTCGGCGGCCAGCTCCTGCGCCATGACCCGGGTGAGCAGGCCCAGCCCGCCCTTCGCCGCGCAGTACGCGGCCGACCCCACCCGGGGCGCGTGCTCGTGCACGCTGGTGATGTTGACGATCCGGCCGCCCCGCCCGGCGGCGCGCATCCGCCGGGCCGCCCGCTGCGAGCAGAGGAACGGGCCGTCCAGGTCCACGGCGAGCACCTCGCGCCACTGCTCCCAGCCGGTGTCGACGAACGGGGCGGACGCCCCGGTGCCGGCGTTGTTCACCAGCACGCCGATCCCGTCGAGCCGGTCGGCCAGCTCGTCCACGACGGCGGCGGCCTCCGGCAGCCTGGTCAGGTCGAGCTCGGCGACCTCGCAGCGGCGGCCCAGGGCGCCGACCTCCGCGGCGGTGCGCTGCGCGCCCGCGCGATCGCGGTGCCAGGTGATGCCGAGGTCGAAGCCGGCCTCGGCGAGGGCGACGGCGCAGGCCTTGCCGATGCCGGAGTCCGCGCCGGTGACGATGGCGACCTTCGGGTAGTTCTCGTATCGCTGCGGCATGCTGCCGGCAGTACCCGGATCGGGCGAGGGAGAACCAGAGGGGGTGTAACCGGTCCGGGCCGGGGTAGCCGGGCGGGATGGACCTGGTCGAGGAGTCGCCGTACCGGTTCCGCATCGACCGGCGCGACCCGATGCGAGTGCCGGGCGTGGTCTTCGCGTCCCGGGATCTGCTCCCGGACGCCGGGGCGGACAAATCGCTGGAGCAGGTGGCGAACGTGGCCACCCTGCCCGGCATCGTCGGCGCCTCCTACGCCATGCCGGACGTGCACTGGGGCTACGGCTTCCCGATCGGCGGGGTCGCCGCCACCGCCGTCGAGGACGGGGGAGTGGTCTCGCCCGGCGGGGTCGGCTTCGACATCTCCTGCGGGGTGCGGCTGCTCACCGCCGACCTGGACCGGGCCGCGCTGCGCCCGCGGCTGGACGCCGTGATGGACGGCCTGAGCGAGTCCACCCCGCGCGGCATGGGCAAGGGCGCCGTGTGGCACCTGACCGACCGGGCCGAGCTCGACGCCGTGCTCCGCGGCGGCTCCCGGTACGCCGTCGAGCGCGGCTTCGGCGTCCAGCGGGACCTGGACCGCTGCGAGGACTACGGCGCGGTGGGCGACGCGAACCCGGCCCAGGTGAGCGAGCGGGCGGTGGAGCGCGGCGCCCGCCAGGTGGGCAGCCTCGGCTCCGGCAACCACTTCCTCGAGGTGCAGGCGGTGGAGGAGGTCTACGACGAGGCCGTGGCGGCGGCTTTCGGGCTGCACGCCGGCCAGGTCTGCGTCATGATCCACTCCGGCTCGCGCGGGCTGGGCCACCAGATCTGCACCGACTACGTCCGGGAGATGGAGAAGGTGATGCCCGGGTACGGCATCCACGTGCCCGACCGGCAGCTGGCCTGTGCGCCGGTCTCGTCCCACGAGGGTCGGGCCTACCTCGGGGCGATGGCCGCCGCAGCCAACTACGCCCGGGCCAACCGGCAGCTGCTCGCCCACGCCGCCCGGCAGGTCTTCGCCCGGGTCACCGGCTGCGACCTCGACCTGGTGTACGACATCTCGCACAACCTCGCCAAGATCGAGACGCACGAGGTGGACGGAACGCCCCGCCCGCTCTGCGTGCACCGCAAGGGCGCGACCCGGGCTCTCCCGCCGGGACACCCCGAGCTGCCCGACGACCTGCGCCCGGCCGGGCAGCCGGTCCTCATCCCCGGCTCGATGGGCACCGGCTCGTACGTGCTCACCGGCGTGGCCGGCTCGCCGGCATGGGCGTCCACCTGCCACGGCGCTGGCCGGGTGCAGAGCCGTAAGCAGGCCACCAAGGCGGTCCGCGGGCACGACCCGCGCCGGGAGCTGGAGGCGCAGGACATCGCGGTGCGGGGCGCCAGCCGGCGCGGGCTGGCCGAGGAGATGCCGGTCGCATACAAGGACGTCACCGCCGTGGTGGCGGCGGCCGAGGGGGCCGGCCTGTGCCGGAAGGTGGCCCGGCTGGTGCCGCTCGGCGTGGTGAAGGGCTGAGCCGGTCAGACGTCCACGGTCACCGCGCAGCGCCAGCCGGAGTCGGTGCCGGTGAAGCGCAGCTCGTGCAGCGAGACCGCCTTCGGCACCGCGCCGACCAGCTCCACCGCGTCGGTGCCGACGGTGTGCCAGCGCACCCGTAGGCCGTCGGGCCTCGGCTGTGCCTCGGTGGCCAGCGGCACCGTGCCCTCGGTCTCCAACCGGAAGATCACCTCGTCGAGGATGCCCACCAGCAGGTCCTCGTCCCGGTCGGCCGGCAGCTCGACCGTCGTCTCGCCGTCCGGGTGGGCGCCGGTGGTGTCGACGAAGGTCTGCACCAGCGCGGCGACCGCCTCGGCCAGGCAGCCCTCCCGGTCCGGCGCCCACGCCTCGATCCGCACGTCGGCGGTGTGCGGGACGGCGCGATGCCCTCGGTCCATGCCCCCGATCATGCCTCCGCCACGGCTGTCCGGCGGCCGGAACTGTCGCACCGGGGCGCTAGGTTGCTCCCATGATCGCCGATGACGCGGACGCCCTGGCCGTCACGTTCCACCGCATGATGCGGGCCGTTCTCGCCGCCGAACGGCCCGGTGCCGACACCCTCGGCCGCACCGTCGAGCTGGCCCGCGACTGGGGCACCGGGCCGGCCGCCGACGCCCGGCTGGCCGACGCGCTGCGCCGCCTGTGCGGCGAGCCCGACGAAGCTCCGGCGACGCCGGAGTCCGCCCGGGGCGCGGCGATCGGGAAGTTCGCCGCCAACGCCCGGCGGCTGCGCGCGGGGGAGATCACCCCGGCCGAGTTCCACGAGATCATGGACGACGACGGGGGCACGACCCGAGGCTGACCCCCGGGGGCCGCCGGCTTGCGGAGCGGATTCGGGCTACCGCCGGCCCCACCACCGTCACGGGTTGACGAAGTCGCGCACCTGGCCGTAGATGGTGGCGTTGCTCTGCAGGCTGGTGTGTGCCACGCAGCCCGCCAGCGTGTTGCTCGCCCCGGAGAGCACCGTGCTGTCCACCGGGTTGATCACGCCGTCGCAGTTCGACCGCCAGGTGCCGTACGTCGGGACGCCGGGGGTCTCGTCGACCGAGTTGAGGTTGGCCAGGAAGGTGGAGCCGACCCGCATCTCGGTGCAGGCGGTGCTGTAGCAGGCGTTGGCGGAGCTGGTGCCGTGGTTGGGGCCGCCGAGGGAGACCCAGCGGTCCACCTTGCCCCCGCCGTCCAGGTTCTTGAGGTAGTAGCGGGAGGAGAGCCCGCCCATCGAGTGGGTGACGATGTCCACCTTCGTCGCGCCGGTGCTGGCGAGCAGCTTGTCGACCTCCTGGCCGACCTGCTGCGCGGTGGTGGCGTTGGACTGGCTGGTGTTGTAGGAGAAGGCGCGCAGCCGGCTCGACGGCCAGCCGTCGGCCTGGAACCGGCTGATCATCGTGTTCCAGGTGCTGGCACTGCTGTTCCAGCCGTGCACGAACAGGATCGGGTTGCTCGACGTGGTGTACGCGGCGGCCTGTGCGGGGGTGGGGGCGACGGCGACGGCCGCGACCGTCACGGCCACCGCGAACAGCCACCTGCTGATGTACGTCCTCATGGTCGTCTGTCTTTCTCGGGTGTCCGCGCGGGAAGGGGGATGTGCGCGGACCGACGCCCAACTGGCGGTCGGACGTCGGTCGACGGGGGTCTCGGTACCTCGATGTGACGGATGTTACTGACGGGTTGCCTTTTGATGTCAATACATCAATCTGTGCTGCTGAGGGCACGGACAGCGACGTCGAGCAGGGCTGCGGTAGCGTCCGTCCGATGCGGATCACGAAATACACCCACGCCTGCGTACGGCTGGAACGCGACGGTCGCGTGCTCGTCGTGGACCCCGGCACCTGGAGCGAGCCGGCCGCTCTCGTGGGCGCGGACGCCGTCCTGGTCACCCACGAACACGCCGACCACCTCGACGTGCTGCGGCTGGCCGGCCTCGGCGTACCGGTCTTCGCGCCCGAGGGCGCCGAGCTGCCCGCCCTGCCCACGCTGCCGGTCCAGCGGGTGCGGGCCGGGCAGCGGTTCACCGCCGCCGGCTTCGCGGTCACCGCGGTGGGCGGCCGGCACGCCATGATCCACGACGGCCAGCCCGACTGCGCCAACCTCGGGTACGTCGTGGACGACGAGGTCTACCACCCGGGCGACTCCCTGCACCTGCCCGGGCAGCCGGTACGGACGCTGCTGGCGCCGGCCCAGGCGTCCTGGCTGAAACTGACCGAGGCGATCGGCTTCGCCCGTGCGGTCGACGCGGCGCGCACCCACCCGATCCACGACGCGCAGCTCAACGAGCGGGGCCTGGCCAGCGTGAACGGCTGGTTCGCCGAGACGCTCGGCGACGGCTACCGCTACCTCGCGCCCGGCGAGACGGCCTGACCCGGGGCGTGGCCGCCCGTGGCGTCCTCGCGGCGTAGCGGCCGGCTCCGCCCGTCGGATGACGCGCCGTCCTGGTCCGGGCCGACGCCCGCTCCCCGCGGGCTGAGGTCGCCGCGGGGCGGCGGCGCCGGGTCCCCGCCGGAGAGGGCGGGGACCTCAGCCGGGTACGTCGACGGCCGGCGCGGCGGCCGTCAGCACGGCGCTGGGCGGGTCGACCGGCCAACCGGCGGCCAGCTCCGCGGTCAGGGTGTCCAGCAGCGCCGGCACGTCCCGGCCGGCCGAATCGTGCAGCGCCTCCGCCACGATCAGTACCGTCCCGGTCGTGTCGCGCACCGCCGACCAGCCGCTCTGCCGGTGGGTCCACCGCCGGGAGTGCGCCCGTCCCGCCCCGTCGGCGAAGACCACCTCGCCGGGCTCCGGACGCTCGATGTCCCCGCCGAGGGTCACGTACTCCTCCCCGCCGGTGGCGGGCCGGACGACCAGGTCGCCGTCGATGCGCGTCACGTCCAGCACCGCGACCGGGATCGCGTACGCGAGCGACACCGCGTTGCAGAGGTCGACCAGCGGGTGGAGCCGGGGCAGCTCGCCGTCCCGGCGGAACCGGCGCAGCAGCGACTCGGCGGCGCACCGGTAGCGGGTCGGCGGCAGTCCCATCGTGGCGAAGGCGCGCCGCCAGGCCCGGATCTCGGGGAATCCGCTCTCGGCCCCGCCGGCCAACCGCTGCCGCGCCAGGCCGGCGAAGTGCGCGACCCGCTCGCCCACCGCGACGTCCGGGGTGACGCCGTCGGCGGTCAGCACGCCGGCGACCAATGTCGGATGGGCCGACCGAACCTCGGCGGCGTGGTGGAAACGCACGGGACTCCTATCGCTCGGCGAGCAGCAGGGAGACGCCGAGCGCGACGAACGACCCGGCGAAGGCGCGGCGCAGCCAGTCGGTCAGCCGGGGCCGGGCCAGCACCCGGTCGCGGACCGTGCCGGCGAAGCTGCCGTAGGCGGCGAACACCCCGAAGGTGACCAGCATGAACACCGCGCCGTGGGCCAGCATCCGGCCGGTCGCGCCGGGCTCGCCGGCCGGCACGAACTGCGGCAGGAACGCCACGAAGAACAGGGTCGGCTTGGGATTGAGCAGGTTGACCAGCACCGCCGACAGGATCACCCGGTGGGCGGGACGGGCGTCGGTGTCGCCGGTGGCGAACCCGGAGCGGTCCCGCCAGGTCGTCCAGGCGAGCAGGAGCAGGTACCCGACGCCCAGGTACTGGACCAGTCGGAACGCCGGTGCGCTGGCGTGCAGCAGCGCGGCGAGCCCGGTGCACGCCGCGGCCAGGTGCGGCACCACGGCCACCGTGCAGCCGAACGCGGCGATCACCCCGGCGCGGCGTCCCCGGGACAGCCCGGCGGAGAGGGTGTAGACGACCCCGGTGCCCGGGGTGGCGACCACGACCAGCGTGGCCAAGAGGAATGCGATGCTCACGGGTTCCACCCTGGGGCCACAATGGTCCGGTGGACAGGGCCAAACCCAGGGCATCCGACGGGTCCATAACCGCCGGATCGGACTTCCTCCAGCTCGACGTCAGCGCCGCTCCGCCCGGTGGCCGGGCCGACTGGCTGGCCGGGCGGCTGCGTGCCGCCATCGCCGACGGCCGCCTCCCACTGGGCGGGCGGCTGCCGGCCAGCCGGGTGCTCGCCGACGAGCTCGGCGTGTCCCGGGGCGTGGTCACCGAGGCGTATCAGCGGCTGGCCGAGGAGGGGCAGGTCGCCGGGCGGGGGCGTGCCGGCACGGTCGTGGTCGCCACCCCGGCCACCGCAGCGGCGGCGCCGGCCAGGGCGGCGGTGGCACCGCCGGAGGCGCTGTTCGGGGCCGCCCCCGGCACCGAGATCTTCGAGGCGCTGCGGGCCGCCCCCGCCCGGATCGACCTGACGCCCGGCGTACCCGATCTGGCGGCCTTCCCGCGCACGGCCTGGCTGCGCGCCGAACGGGCGGTGCTGCGCCGCCTCGACGCCGCCGCCCTCGGGTACGGCGACCCGCGCGGCGCTGCCGCGCTGCGGCTCGCGGTGGCGCAGCGGCTGGCCCGGACCCGGGGCATCGGCGCGGAACCCGAGGAGGTGGTCGTGGTCGCCGGGGTGTCGCAGGCGCTCGGCCTGCTCGCCCAGGTGCTGCACGCCGACGGCGTGCACACCGTCGCGGTCGAGGACCCGGGCTCGCTCGGCGTGCGCCAGCACCTGCGCAACTGGCGGCTGGACACGCCGCCGGTCGCGGTGGACGCGCACGGGTTGCGGGTCGGCGACCTGGCCGCCGCCGGTCATCCCGCCGTCCTGCTCACCCCGGCCCACCAGTTCCCGACGGGGGTGGTGCTGCACGGTGACCGCCGGCGCCAGCTCCTCGACTGGGCGCGGGGCGGCGGGCTGGTCGTGGAGGACGACTACGACGCCGAGCACCGGTACGACCGCCCGCCCGTGCCCGCCCTGCGTGGCGCGCTGCCCGATCGGGTCTGCTACACCGGCAGCGTCTCCAAACTGCTCGCCCCGGCCCTGCGGGTGGGCTGGATGCTGGTGCCTCCGCGCCACCTCGACGCCCTGGTGGCGGCGAAGCGGATGGCGGACCTCGGCAACGCCGTCCTGCCGCAACTGGTGCTGGCCGAGCTGATGACCTCCGGTGATTTGGACCGGCACCTGCGGCTGCTGCGCCGCCGGCACGTACGCCGCCGGGACGCGATGATCCGCGCGATCGCCGCGTACCTGCCGGGGGCCACGGTGCACGGCGCGGCGGCCGGGCTGCACCTGACCGTCACCTTCGCCGACGACGTGCCCGATGCCGACCTCGCCGCCGCCACGCTGCGCCGGGGGGTGAAGACCCAGCCGCTGTCCTGGCACGCCCAGCGCCCGTACCCGCCCGGGCTGGTCCTCGGCTACGCGGCGAACACCGCGAGCGAGATCGACGCGGGCGTGGCCACGATCGGCGCGGTGCTCCGCGGCCGTCCGGGTCCCGCGTGACCTCAGGGACGTGGCCGCCGGCCCGGCGTCGAGGCCGCCACGTCCGGGGCGCAGGGCTGCGGTGACGGGGCGGTCGCAGTCCGGTAGAGGGCGGCGAGCCCGGCCGCGGTCTCCGCCAGCAGGTCGCGCAGCTCGGTCGGGGCGAGGACCTCCACCTGGGCGCCGAGCCGCAGCAGGTCGCCGTGGGCGTGGGTCAGCGACTCGATCGGCACCACGGTGGTGACCCAGCCGTCGGCGTCGGGGGCGCCTGCGCCCGCCTCGGCCGCCGCGACCACCACCGCACTGCCGATGTCCCGGAGTCGTTCCCGGCCGGCGGGGGAGAGCCGGATCAACGCCTCGTCCCGGTGCAGGCGGGCCCGGAATTCCTCGACGTGGGTCCGCCACCAGGTCGGCAGGTCGAAGCCGGCCGGCCGCTCGAAGGTCTCCGGCAGGGCGGTCAGGTCGAGGATCTGGTTGACCCGGTAGCTGGCGGGCCCGTTTCCCCCGTCGGCGACCACGTACCATCGACCGCCCTTGAGCACCAGCCCGTACGGCGCCAGCACCGTCGTCCGCTCGCCGCGCCAGCTGCGGTAGCGTACGCGCAGCCGGTGCTGCCGCCACACCGCGTCCGCCGTGGACGCCAGGTACGGCGAGGCGTCGCCGTCGGAGTACCAGCTCGGGGTGTCCAGGTGGAATCGCTGGCGGAGCGCCTCGGCCCGGTCCCGCAGCGCCGCCGGCAGCGCGGCGTCCAGCTTCAGTTGCAGCGCGGCGACCACGGCGCCGTAGCCGAGTTCGGCGGCCGGGCCGGGCAGCCCGGCCAGGAAGAGCCGCTCGGCCTCCTCGGTGGTCAGCCCGGTGAGCCGGGTGCGGTAGCCGTCGAGCAGTTGGTAACCGCCGGCGTGCCCGGCCTCGCCGTAGAGCGGAATGCCAGCGGCGTGCAGCGACTCGACGTCCCGGTAGATGGTGCGGGTGGAGACCTCCAACCGTTCGGCGAGTGCCGCGGCGGTCATCCGGCCGTGCGTCTGGAGCAGGAGCAGGACCGAGAGCAGGCGACTGGCGCGCATTCCGCTGACACTAGCTGTCAGCAGAGCGGGTCTACCGTCCCGGCATGGCTTTCCGAGACAAGGAGCTGCGGACGCCGGGACCGGTCACGGTCGCCGGGCGGCAGCTCAAGCGCTACCACATCGACCAGCCGGAGCCGCGCCTCACGCCGGAGGTGGAGCGCGCCGCGTACGACTTCCTGCCCCGCCTGCTGCCTCCGCCCGACGGCGGCACCCCGCCGGCCGGTTGGGTGGTGCTGCACCGGGGCGCGGACACCGGCGCCTACCTGCTGGCGTACACCTGGTTCTGGGACAACGTGGTGCAGTGCCGGATCGCGGTGGCCGGGCAGCCGGCGCTGCGCTGCCCGGACGACGACCCGGCGCACTTCGTGCCGCTGGACCGGCCCGGGGTGGGCTGCGTGTGGGAGCTCGGCGTGCTGGAGCACGAGCGGGCCGCCTGGGTCCGCCACGTGCTGGCGCCGGACCTGCCGGACCTGGCCGGGTACCTGGCCGACAGTCGGGCGGAAGGACCGGTGGGCCGGTGAGCGGGGACTTCGACTTCCTGGTCGGCCGGTGGGACGTCGCCAACCGTCGGTTGACCCGGCGGCACGTCGGCAGCGACGACTGGGACGAGTTCCCGGCCACCACGGTCGCGCACCGGTTCTTCGACGGCGCCGGCAGCTTCGACGAGATCACCTTCCCGACCAGGGGTTTCTCCGGCGCCACCGTGCGGATCTTCGACCCGGTCTCGGCGCAGTGGTCGATCTACTGGATGAACAGCCGGCGCGGCCTGCTGGAACTGCCCCCGGTCGTCGGCGGGTTCACCGATCAGGTGGGCACCTTCTACGCCGACGACACCGACGAGGGCCGCCCGATCCGGTGCCGGTTCATCTGGTCCGGCATCACCGCCACCTCCTGCCGGTGGGAACAGGCATTCTCCGTCGACGACGGGACGACCTGGGAGACCAACTGGATCATGGACTTCATCCGGGCCGGCTGAGGGGTCCGGGGGCGTGGCGGCCCGGCCGCCACGCCCTCAGCCCGGATCGGTGGTGCGGTAGATGGCGGTCAGCCAGACGTCGAGCAGCACGTCCACCACGTTCCGCTCGGCCACCGCCGGCCCGTCGCCGGCGAAGGTCGCGTACCAGACCCGCTCGTTCATCGAGTTCAGCGCGATCGCCAGGTCCCGCGCGGGCAGGCCCGGCGGCGCGGCGCCGCGGCGGCGTTCCGCCTCGATGGCGGCCTCCACCGCCTGCACCCAGCGCTCCAGCACCCGGGCCCAGAGCCGGCGCACCTCGGCGTTGGTGCCGCGCACCTCGGCGCAGGCCAGCACCACCGCCCGGTGGCCGCCGAAGGTGGCATGGAACCGGCTGATCAGCTCCCGCCACCGGGCCCGGGGGTTCTCGGCGAGATGGACCAGCACGTCCCCGGCGGCGGTGTCGGCCTCTTCGGTGACCCGGTCCAGCAGGGTCAGCAGCACCGCGTCCTTGGACGGGAAGTAGAAGTAGAAGGTCGGCCGGGAGATGCCCGCGCCCCGGGCCAGGTCGTCGATGGAGATCCCGCCGAACGCGCGCTGCTCCAGCAGCCGCTCGGCGGTGGCCAGGATGGCCAGCTCACGGTCGTCGCCCGCGGACCGTCCGGCCCGCCGTCCGCGCGCGGCGCCGGTGGAGGTACGGACGGTCGTCATGAACGCCGATGTTACACGCGCTCGACAGGGTGTCGATTGCTCTCGACAGAGTGTTGACGGGCGTCGACGGTGGTGGATAGTGTCCGTCCACCGCCTCAGCCAGGGAGTTGCCATGGCCTCCGACCACGTCGACGTCCTCATCGTCGGAGCCGGCCTGTCCGGCGTCGGCGCGGCCTGCCATCTGCGGCGCAACTGTCCGGACAAGACGTACGCGGTGCTCGAGGCCCGCGACGCGATCGGCGGCACCTGGGACCTGTTCCGCTACCCGGGCATCCGCTCCGATTCGGACATGTTCACCCTCGGCTACTCCTTCAAGCCGTGGACCGACCCGAAGGCCATCGCCGACGGCGACGCCATCCGCGACTACGTGCGGGAGACCGCCCGCGAGTTCGGCGTCGAGGAGCACATCCGCTTCCACCACCGGGTGCTGCGCGCCGAGTGGGACAGCGCGACGGCCCGCTGGACCGTCCACGCGCACCGCGACGACACCGGCGAGGACGTCGTGCTCACCTGCGCGTTCCTCTTCGCCTGCTCCGGCTACTACCGCTATGACGCCGGCTACACGCCCGAGTTCCCCGGAGCGGAGCGGTTCACCGGAAAGCTGGTGCACCCGCAGCACTGGCCCGAGGATCTCGACCACACCGGCCAGCGGGTGGTGGTGATCGGCAGCGGCGCCACGGCGGTCACCCTGGTCCCCGCGATGGCCGAACGCGCCGGCCACGTCACCATGCTCCAGCGCTCACCCACGTACGTCATGTCGCTGCCGTCGCGCGACGTGGTCGCCGACGCGCTGCGGCGCTGGCTGCCGGCGAAGGCCGCGTACCCGGTGGTGCGCTGGAAGAACGTGCTGCTCGGCACGGCCAACTTCCAGCTCAGCCGGCGCGCACCGAAACTGGTCAGGTCGTTGCTGCGCCGGGCCGCCAAGGGCCGGCTGCCGGTCGGCTACGACGTGGACCGGCACTTCTCGCCCCGCTACAACCCCTGGGACCAGCGGCTCTGCATCGTCCCGGACGGCGACCTGTTCCAAGCGGTGCGGGCGGGCCGGGCGTCGGTGGTCACCGACACCGTCGACACGTTCACCGAGCGGGGCATCCGGCTCGGCTCCGGCGAGGAGCTGCCGGCCGACGTCGTCGTCACCGCCACCGGGCTCAACCTGCTCGCCCTGGGCGGGATGACCCTCGCCGTGGACGGCGTCGACGTCGACCTGGGGGAGACCGTGGCGTACAAGGGAATGATGATCTCCGGCGTGCCCAACTTCGCGTTCACGATCGGCTACACCAACGCCTCCTGGACCCTCAAGGCCGACCTGGTCGCCACCTACGTCTGCCGGCTGCTGCGCCACCTCGACGCCACCGGGCAGCAGGTCGTCACCCCGGTCCCGCCGGACTCCGGCGAGCTGGAGCCGATCATCGACCTGAAGTCCGGCTACGTGCTGCGCAGCGTCGACTCGCTGCCCAAGCAGGGTCCCCGCGCCCCCTGGCGGCTCTACCAGAACTACGCCCGCGACGTGCTGCTGATGAAGCGCGGGCGGCTCGTCGACGAGGGCATCCGGTTCTCCCGCGCCACGCCGGCCACCGCCGGCACCCGTACCGCCGACGCCCCGGTCGCCTGACCCGGGCTCCACCACCCGCACCGCAGAAGGAGAACGCCGTGCGAAGGTTCGTCTTCCCCGCCGGGACCGCCGTGGTCACCGGCGCCGCCAGCGGGATCGGTGAGGCCCTCGCCCACGGGCTGGCCCGACGCGGCACCAACCTGGTGCTGCTCGACCGGGACACCGGCCGGCTCGACACCGTGGCCGCGGCGATCCGCACCGCGCACCCCGACCGGCAGGTCGACACGCACCTGGTCGACCTGGCCGACCCGGCCGCCACCGACCGGGTCGCCGCGGAGATCCGCGCCCGGCACCCCCGGCTCCGGCTGCTGGTCAACAACGCCGGGGTCGCCCTCGGCGGACGGTTCGACCAGGTCACCCTCGACGAGTTCAACTGGGTGGTCGACATCAACTTCCGGGCGGTGGTGCGGCTGACCCACGCCCTGCTGCCGGCGCTCAAGGCCGAGCCGGGCGCGCACCTGGTCAACGTCTCCAGCCTCTTCGGACTGATCGCCCCCGCCGGCCAGGCCGCCTACTCGGCCAGCAAGTTCGCCGTGCGCGGCTTCACCGAGGCGCTGCGCCACGAGCTGGCCGACGACGGCATCGGCGTGACCTCGGTGCACCCCGGCGGCATCGCCACCCGGATCGCCCGCAACGCCCGGATCGGCAGCGGCGTGGCGCCCGAGGAGTACGAGGCCGGGCTGCGACAGTTCGAGAAACTGCTCTCCATCCCGCCCGCGAAGGCCGCCGAGGTGATCCTGCGCGGCGTCGAGCGGCGGCGCGGCCGGGTGCTGATCGGCTGGTCGGCGAAGCTGCCCGACCTGCTGGCCCGGGTCGCCCCCGCGTCGTACCACCGGGTGCTGGCGGCCGGGCTCAACCGGGGCGCCGCCGACCCGGCGCGCCAGGCCGGTCGAACGCCCACGGCGACCACGCCCGAGCTGTCCACGGGGGAGCGGGCATGACCGCCACGACCGACCCGCGCCCCCGGCACGTCACGGTGAACGGGCGCCGGGTGCGCCACCGCGTCGACGGCGACGGGCCGCCGGTGGTGCTGCTGCACGGCATCGGGCGCACCCTGCGCGACTTCACCGCGCAGCACGAGCTGCTCGCCCGCGGCTTCCGGGTGCACAGCGTCGACCTGCCCGGGTACGGCGGGTCGCTGCCGATGGCCGAGCCGTGCACCCTGCCGGCGCTGGGCCGCTTCGTCGGGGACTACCTCGACGCGGTCGGCGTCGACCAGCCGGCGCATCTGGTCGGCAACTCGCTCGGCGGGGCCGTCGCGATGCGCTTCGCCGTGACCGACCCGGCCCGGGTGGCCAGCCTCGTACTGATCAACAGCGCCGGGTTCGGCCAGGAGGTCGCCGCCGCCCTGCGGGTGCTCGCCCTGCGCCCGTTCGGCCGGCTGCTGCTGCGCCCCAACCGGTCCTTCGCCCGCCGCGTCGAGCGCAGCCTCTTCCACGACCCGTCGTTCGCCACCGAGGAGCGGATCGCGTACGCGCTGGAGGTGGCCCGTCAGCCGTACGCCGCCCGGGTGATGCTGGAGACCTGCCGTGACCTCGGCACCTTCCGGGGCGTCCGCCCGCAGTGGCGCGAGGAGCTGCTGACCGAGGTCTCCCGGCTCGACGTGCCGACCCTGATCGTCTGGGGCGACCGGGACCTCATCCTCCCCGCCGGGCACCTCGACGCCGCGCGGGCCCGACTGCCCCGGGCCCGGACCCACCTGTTCACCGACTGCGGGCACATGCCGCAGATCGAGCGGGCCGAGGAGTTCCACCGACTGCTGGTCGACTTCTGGGCCGCGGCCGAGGCCGGCGACCTCCCCGATGGGGTGGCCGCACAGCGGCCGGCGGTGACCGAGGCCGGCTGACCGCGACCGGCGCCGGCCGGAGCGGAGGCTACCCGACCTCCGTGCCGGCCGGCGCCGGCACCGCGCGCGCCACCGGTGTGCCCTGGGCGGGCACCCGCGGCGCGGCGACGCCTTCCAGCACCGCCAGGTCCGCCTCGACGGCGGCCGGCAACCGCCGGCGCTCCCGCACCACCCAGCCGAGCTGTCGCGCCGCGTCGAGCAGGCCGGCCCGGCGCTCCGGGTCCCGCCAGGTCTCGCGGACCACCCCGGCGACCACCCGCGACGGCCGGCGCAGCGCCGCCGTCAGCACCCGGTTGCGCGCCTCCTGCCGGTGCCGGGCTCGCCGGTCCCGACCGGCCGGCAGCGGCAGGTGGTGCACGACCAGCTCGTCCACGTACGCCAGGTGCCAGCCGGCGGCGGCCAGGTCCATCGCCAGCAGCGCCTCCTCGCCGTACGTCCCCAGCCGGTCGGCGAACCCGCCGACCTGGGTGAACGCGGCGCGCCGCAGCACCACCGCGCAGGCCAGGAAGCCCAGCACCGCCGGACCCGGTGCGCCCGCCGGGGTGCCCAGCGGCGCCCGCGCCATCCCGGCGGAGACCGGGTCGAGCCGACACTGCGCGCCGACCCGCACCTGGGCGGTCAGCAGCCCGGTACGCGGGTGCGCCCGCAGGATCTCCGCCGCCCGGTCCAGCGCCCCCGGCGCCCAGTAGGAGTCGTCGTCGGCGAAGGCCACGAACGGGGTACGGGCCAGCGCCACCCCGGCGTTGCGGGCGGCGCCGGCGCCCAGGTTGGTGCCGAGCGGCACCACCCGGACCTCGGGGAAGGCCGCCGCGACCGCCTCCGGGGTGCCGTCGTCGGAGTTGTTGTCCACCACGATCACCGGCCCGGAGTGCCGGCGCAGCACGTCGAGCAGCTGCTCGCGCCGGTTCCGGGTGGCCACCACCACTGTCACGTCCGCCGTCATGGCGGCCCTGTTACCCCCGATCCGGTGACTCACGCAATCGTGGGTGCAATTCCCACCATGGTCGGGGTACGACGCCGCCGGTACGGGGAAGCTGACGTCATGCCCGGCGACCAGGTGACCCTGTTTCTCAGTGGCGACGTGATGACCGGTCGCGGTGTCGACCAGATCCTGCCCCGACCGGGACCGCCGGAGCTGCGGGAGCCGATGGTGGGCGACGCCCGTGGGTACGTGGAACTCGCCGAGCGGGCGTCCGGGCCCATCCCGCGCCCGGTCCCGCCGGACTGGCCGTGGGGCGAGGCGTTGCGGCTGCTCGACGACCTGCGACCGGACGTCCGGATCGTCAACCTGGAGACCTCGGTGACCGGCCGGGGTGAGTTCGCCGTCGGCAAGGAGATCCACTATCGGATGCATCCGGACAACCTGGCCTGTCTCAGCGCCGCCCGGCTGGACATCTGCGCATTGGCCAACAACCACGTGCTCGACTTCGGCCCGGACGGGCTCACCGACACCCTGGACGAGCTGCGCCGGGTCGGCATCACGCCGGCGGGCGCGGGCCGGGACGCGGCGGAGGCCTGGCGGCCGGCCCGGATCGACCTGGCGGGCGGCCGCCGGCTGCTGCTCTGGTCGGTGGGCGCCCCGTCCGCCGGGGTCCCGCCACAGTGGGCGGCGGCCGAGGGGCGGCCCGGGGTGGCGTACCTGCCGGAGACGACCGAGGCGTCCGCAGACGCGCTCGCCGAGCGGGTGGCCGGCGAGGTCGGGCCGGGCGACCTGGTGGTGGTCTCCGTGCACTGGGGATCGAACTGGGGTTACCAGGTGCCGGCGGAGCAGGTGAGCTTCGCCCGCCGGCTGGTGGCGGCCGGGGTGCACCTGGTGCACGGCCACTCCTCGCACCACCCGCGACCGGTCGAGGCGTACCGGGGCGGGCTGATCCTGTACGGCTGCGGTGACCTGATCGACGACTACGAGGGGATCGGCGGGCAGGAGTCGTTCCGCCCGGAACTGCGGACGCTGTACCTGCCCACGTTCGACGCCGACGGCCTGGCCGGGCTGCGCCTGGTGCCGGTGCGGGTCCGCCGGATGCGGCTGGAACCGGCGGCGCCGGACGAGGCCCGCTGGCTCGCCGAGCTGGCCGACCGCCTCGGCACGCCGTACCGAACCCGGTTCCGCCTCGGCGACGACGGCCTGATCGCGCTCGACCCGGCCGGCGGTACCGCCTGATCGGGCCAGCCCTGGCGGCCGGGTGTGGCGGGCCCCACCCGTGGCCCTCCCGCCACGGCGGCCCACCGGTCTGGGACGCATCATAGATACATGACGCATCCCAGTTCGCCGCCGCGCGCCGTGCCGTCGGCCGCGGAACGGGCCTACCGCCACCTGAAGCGGGCCATCCTGGAGCAGGTCCACCCGGGTGGGTCGCTGATCAGCGAGGGCGAGATCGCCGAGGCGGCCGGCGTCTCCCGCACCCCCGTCCGCGAGGCGCTGCTCCGGCTCGAGGCCGAGGGCCTGGTCGCGCTCTACCCCAAGCGCGGCGCGCTGGTCCGGCCGGTCTCCGCCCGTGAGATCACCGACGTCGTCGAGGCCCGGCGGCTGGTCGAGCTGCACGCCGCCGAGCGGGTCTGGCCGCAGCGGCACGTCCTGCGCCCGGTGCTCGCCGACTGGCTCGACCGGATGCGCGCGGCCCACGCCGCCGGTGACCTGCGCGCGCTGATGGAGGCCGACCGGGCCTTCCACGCCAGCGTGGTCGAGGCGGCCGGCAACGAGATCCTCGCCGAGCTGTACCACCGGCTGCGCGACCGCCAGCTGCGGATGGGGGAGGCCAGCTTCCGGCTCTCGCCCGGCTGGGCCCGGGTGGCGCTCACCGAGCACGCCGGCCAGCTCGCCGCCCTCGACGGCGACGACCCGCACGCCTGGCTCGACGCCGTCGGCGCGCACATCGACAGCGCCGCCACCGTCTTCCGGTCCCTGCGGTGAGCACCGCCGCGGCCATCCCGCGCCGGTCCGCCGCGCTGGTCTGGGCGGTCGCGCTCGGCGCGTACGTGGCGGCCGTGTTCCACCGCAGCTCGCTCGGGGTGACCGGGGTCGACGCCGCGCACCGCTTCGACATCAACGCCGCCGCCCTGGCCACCTTCTCGGTGGCGCAGCTGGCCGTGTACGCGGCCATGCAGGTGCCGGTCGGGGTGCTGCTCGACCGGTACGGCTCCCGCCGGCTGCTCCTCGTCGGCGGCGCGCTGATGGTCGCCGGGCAGCTCTGCTTCGCCGTCGCCACCGACGTACGCCTGGCCGTGGCCGCCCGGGTGCTGGTCGGCCTCGGCGACGCGATGACCTTCATCAGCGTGCTGCGGATCGTCGCGTTCTGGTTCCCCGGCCGGCGCAACCCGCTCATGGTGCAGCTCACCGGCACCCTCGGCCAGCTCGGGGCGATCCTCGGCGCGGTGCCGCTGGTGGCGCTGCTGCACCACGCCGGCTGGACCCCGGCCTTCCTCACCGCCGCCGCGCTCGGCGCGACGGTGCTGCTGATGGTGGCCGCCGCCGTCCGGGACAGCCCGCACCGCGAACACGCCGGCGCCCGCGCCCCCGACCTCGCCACCGTACGCCGGCAGCTCGCCGCCGCCTGGGCGCAGCCGGGCACCCGGCTGGGCCTGTGGACCCACTTCGTCACCCAGTTCTCCGGGGCGGTCTTCGCGCTGCTCTGGGGCTACCCGTTCCTGGTGCAGGGGCAGGGCCGGTCACCCACCGCCGCGGCCGGCCTGCTCACCCTGATGACCGTGGCGACGCTGCTCAGCGGCCCGGTCGTCGCGCACCTGTGCGCGCGGCACCCGTTCCGCCGTTCGGTCGTGGTCTTCGCCATCACCGCCGCGACCGCCGCGGTCTGGGCCGTGGTGCTGGCCTGGCCGGGTCGCGCGCCGCACTGGCTGCTGGTGGTCCTGGTGCTGGTCCTGGCGGTGAACGGCCCTGGTTCGGTGATCGGGTTCGACTACGCGCGCACCTTCAACCCGGTGCACCGGATCGGCAGCGCCACCGGCATCGTCAACGTCGGCGGGTTCGTCGCCTCGATCGTGCTGATCCTCGCGGTCGGCGTCGTCCTGGACCTGGCCGGTCCGGCCGGACCGGCGCCCCCGACGCTGGACGCCTACCGCTGGGCCTTCGCCGTGCAGTACCTGCTCTGGGCGCTCGGCGCGGTCCAGGTACTGCGCTACCGCAACGCCGCCCGCCGCCGGCACGCCGCCGAACGGGCCGCCGAGGCCGTACCCGTCGGGACCGTGGCCGGCGGCTGACCGCGGCGCGGCGGTCAGCGGACCAACCGGCGGTGGGTGAGCGAGTCCAGGACGAGGGTGAGACCGACGCCGACCAGCCACGAGTCCTTGGCGAGGCCGACGCCGGCCTGGGTGGGTCGGAGGCTGCCCGGCTCGCGTAGGCCGGGCGTACGCACGTAGAGCTGCACCAGCCCGGCCCCGAACGCGGTCAGCCCCAGCCCGCCCAGCAGGGACGGCACGAACGGGGTGACCAGGGCGGCGCCCAGCGCGATCTCGCTGGCGGACAGCAGCCGGGCGAAGCGGGTCGCGTCGATCTGCCGCAGCTGGGGGAGCGCCCCGGCGGCCATGCCGTGCAGTTGTTCGGCGGCCGCACCTTCCAGCGTGCGCTTGCCGAGCCCGGAATTGAGGAAGAACGCGCCGATGATGAGCCGCAACGGCGCATGCGTGAGCTTCATGTCCACTCCCGTCCCGCGGAGAACCGTGCCGCCGCCTACCCAGTACCGGTCTGCGATAACCCGCCGGATTGGGGCTGTGTCGGCGAGGCCGCGCGGCGGTAGGTTCGCGGGAGGCATGATCGTGGGCGCAGCCGGGAGGACACCGTGAGTCAGGAAGTCCGGGGAGTCGTGTCGCGGCGCAAGGGCGCGCCGGTCGAGGTCACCACCATCGTGGTGCCCGACCCGGGGCCCGGCGAGGCGGTCGTGAAGGTGCGCTCCTGCGGGGTCTGCCACACCGACCTGCACTACCGGGACGGCGGGATCAACGACGAATACCCGTTCCTGCTCGGCCACGAGGCGGCCGGCGTGGTGGAGCAGGTGGGGGAGGGGGTCACCGGCATCGCGCCGGGCGACTTCGTGGTGCTCAACTGGCGGGCGGTCTGCGGCGTGTGCCGGGCCTGCCGGCGCGGGCGGCCCTGGTACTGCTTCAACACCCACAACGCCGCCCAGAAGATGACCCTCACCGACGGCACCGCGCTCGCCCCGGCGCTGGGCATCGGTGCCTTCGCGGAGAAGACGCTGGTCCACGCCGGGCAGTGCACCAAGGTCGACCCCGCCGCCCGGCCCGCCGCCGTCGGGCTGCTCGGCTGCGGGGTGATGGCCGGGCTCGGCGCGGCGATGAACACCGGCCAGGTCACCCGGGGCGACTCGGTCGCCGTGATCGGCTGTGGCGGGGTCGGCGACGCCGCGGTGGCCGGCGCGGCCCTCGCCGGCGCGACCACGATCATCGCGGTGGACACCGACGCCCGCAAGCTCGAGTGGGCGCGCAGGTTCGGCGCCACCCACACCGTCAACGCCTCGGCGGACGACCCGGTCGAGGCGATCCGCGCCGCCACCGGCGGGTTCGGCGCCGACGTGGTGATCGACGCGGTCGGCCGCCCGGAGACCTGGAAGCAGGCGTTCTACGCCCGCGACCTGGCCGGCACGGTGGTGCTGGTCGGGGTGCCCACCCCGGAGATGACCGTCGAGCTGCCCCTGCTGGACGTCTTCGGCCGGGGCGGCGCCCTCAAGTCCAGCTGGTACGGCGACTGCCTGCCCAGCCGGGACTTCCCGCTGCTCACCGAGCTCTACCTGCAGGGCCGCCTCGACCTGGACGCCTTCGTCACCGAGGAGATCGCCCTGGACCAGGTCGAGGAGGCGTTCCGCCGGATGCACCACGGCGACGTGCTGCGTTCGGTGGTGGTGTTCCCGTGACCGCCCGCGTCGACCACGCCGTCACCTCCGGCACCTTCTCCCTCGACGGCCAGAGCTTCGACGTCGACAACAACGTCTGGGTGGTCGGTGACGACACCGAGTGCGTGGTGATCGACGCCCCGCACGACGTGGACGCCATCCGGCGCGTGGTCGCCGGTCGCCGGGTCGTCGCCGTCCTGGCCACCCACGCCCACGACGACCACGTACGGGTCGCTCCCGAGCTGGCGAAGGCCACCGGAGCGCCGGTGCTGCTGCACCCCGCCGACCGGGTGCTGTGGGACCTGGTCCACCCCGACCTGCCGCCCGACGGGACCCTCGCCGACGGGCAGGGGATCGACGTCGCCGGCACCACCTTGCGGGTCCTGCACACGCCCGGCCACAGTCCCGGCGCGTGCAGCTTCCACGCCCCCGACCTCGGCGCGGTCTTCACCGGCGACACCCTGTTCGCCGGCGGCCCCGGCGCCACCGGCCGCTCGTACAGCGACTTCGGCACCATCGTCGCGTCGATCCGCGACCGGTTGCTCACCCTGCCCTCGGAGACCGTGGTGCACACCGGGCACGGCGACGACACCACCATCGGCGCGGAGGCCCCGCACCTTGCGGAGTGGCTGGCCCGGGGGCACTGAGCGACGCCGGCGCCGGGCCGGCTCAGCGTTCCCCGGGCCCCACCAGCACCGGCTTGACGTCCAGCACCGGCGTGCCGTCCAGGGCCTCCAGGTCGGCGACCCGCACCCGCAAACCGTCGACCGCCAGCACCCGCACCCGGTGCAGGCCGATCGGGTTGGGCCGGTGCGGGGAGCGGGTGTTGAACACCCCGGTCTCCGGCCGGCTCCGGTCGCCCCGCGGATGCACCGTGAGGACGTCCCGCCGGGCCCGGTCCAGCCAGGTCAGCACCAGCACCTCGGCGCCCGGCCGCAGGTCGCGCAGGCCCGCGCCGACCGCGGGGGAGAAGACCAGCCACGCCTCCGGCGCGCCCTCGTCCCCCTGCTTCGGCGCCAGATCCGCCTCGGTCAGCGGGGACTCCACCCGCCCGACCGGCCGCAGCTCGTACGCCCCGCTCACGCGGCCGCCAGGCGCAGGTGCAGCCGTACGGTGGTGCCGGCCGGGGTCGTGTGCACCAGCAGCAGGTCGCAGAGCGCCTGCACGATGACCAGGCCACGCCCGCCGATGCCGTCGTGCCGGGGCGCCAGCCGGCCGGCCAGCGGATCGGTCAGCCAGCCGCCGTCGTGGATCTCGCACACCAGGTGTTCACCGGTGCGCCACACGTGGAGCACACCGCCACCACCGGCGTGGGCGATGCTGTTGGTGGCCAGCTCGGTCACCGCGATCTGCAGGTCGGCCACCCGGTCCGGGTCCAGGTCGGCGGCCTGCGCGTGCCCGGTGACGAAGCGCCGCACGTCGGCCAGCGTGTCGAGCTCGTAGCGCAGCACGGCGACCGGTTCGGCCGGGACCGGCAGCGGCTTGTTGTGCCCGGCGACGACCTGCTCCGGCGCGAAGGTGGGGCTGGGCCGCCGGCCGGCCCCGTCGACCAGCACCGGGTGGGTGCGGTGGGCGTCCGCGAGCACTGCGGGGGCGAGGCGCGACACGTCGTACGGGCAGAGGATCGCGACGCCCCGCTCGGCGAACGCCACGTTGACCAAGGCGTCGTGCTGCGCGCAGGCCGGCTGTTCCAGCTCGGTGCGCTCCGCCCACACCGGCTCGCCGACGATCCGCACGCGACGGTCGGGATGCCGGTCGACGAAGGCCTGCAACACCCACGGGATGATCCGCCCCGGATTGCGCCCCTGCACGGTCAGGTCGGCGTACCGGATCCGGTCGTCGTCCGCGCCGACGGCGGCCCGGATCAGCGCCAGCCGGTCCTCCGGGGCGGCCACCAGCACCGCTTCCCCGCCGGTCAGGCCGTCCCGGACGAAGGGCACCGTCAGCGCCAGCAACTCCGCGGCGTCCCGGTAGAACGCTCCCTCGTGGACCAGCCCCGGTCTCGGCCCGGTCGCCTCCGTGGCCGTCACGTCGGCGGCTCCGGGTCGGCGCCGTCGACCAGGTCGAGCAGTCGTGTCAACGCCGGGCGGCAGCCGACCAGGCGTACCTGGGAGGGCGCGTTGCGGCGGACGCGGGCCAGCGCACTCGCGGCGCCGACGTCGGCGAAGCGCAGTTCGGAGACGTCGAGCACCGCCGTCCGCTGGTTGGTGCCCGGACCGGCGACGTGCTCGAGCATGGCGGCGAAGGCCCCCCGGTTGCTCTGATCGACCTCGCCCACCAGCCGCAGTCCGTGCGGTTCCCGGGTCCGGTGCGCCCGCAGCATCGGCGCCCAGGCCCGGCCGGCGTTGCGCCCCACGGTGGCGGGATGGGCGGCGGTGGCCGGCAGCAGGTACTCGGCGGGGAAGAGCCGCCGGTCGTACAGGCACATCGCGGCGGCCTCGCCGTCGAGGAAGAGCCGGTTGACCTCGGCCTCGTACCGGACCAGGTCGGCGACGGAGACGCCCTGGCGGATCGCCCAGCCCATGTCGCCGACGACGCGTACCCCCGCCCGGTCCTCGCGGCGGGCCCGCAGGATCTCGGTGGTGAGGTTGCCGATCATCTCGTCGGGGGTGAACCGACCCCCGGCGGTGTAGGTCTCCACCGCCGGGGCGATTCGCAGCTGGCCGCCGGCCAGCGCGGCCTCCGTGGGCACGCCGGCGCCGTCGAGGTGGGCCCGGACGGCGGCCGGGGAGACCCCGTCGGTGAACCAGACGACCTTGTGACCGAGGCCGAGACCGCTGGCGACGAACCGGCCGGCGGCGTGCAGGCTGCCGGTCTCGTCGTCGTCCACCCAGCAGACGTGATCACCCAGGTGGAGCTGGTCGACCACCGCGCTTGCCGTCACCCTCATCGCCTTCCGGTCGCCGCGCCCTTACTCTAGCCCGCGCCCGGGCACCGCCGAACGCCCGATGCCCGCCGGTCCGCCCCCTCGAACCTGCCCGTGTCGGTCCTCGGTGGACCGTCCACAGAGCGGGGCCCGGCGGACCACCGGGAGCCGCGGTTCTAGGATCGGCCGGGTGAGCACCGACGACCGAACGCCGACCGTACGACAGCTGCGTCTGGTGGTGGAGGCCGAGGACTACGACGCCGCGGTCGCCTTCTTCCGCGACGCCCTGGGCCTGCCGGAGCAGGCCGCGTTCTCCGGTGCCGGCGACGCCCGCGTGGTGATCCTCGACGCCGGCCGGGCCACCCTCGAGATCGCCAACCCGGCCCAGAAGCGCATGATCGACGAGGTCGAGGTGGGCCGGCAGGTGGCTCCGAAGATCCGGGTGGCGTTCGAGGTGGACGACGCGCCGGCCGCCACCGCCCGGCTGGTGGCCGCCGGCGCGACCGAGCTCGCCCCGCCCACCGAGACGCCCTGGCACTCGCTCAACTCACGCCTCGACGCGCCGGCCGGGTTGCAGCTCACCCTCTTCCAGGAGCTGCGGGAGCTCGACGACCGCGCCACCCTCGACGGCTTCGGCACCGATCGCGAGCGCTGACACCGGCCCCGAAACCGGTCGACGGGTCGCGGGCCGCCGCCGATACTGCTGCCCATGCCGGCTGCCACCCGCCCCGTCGTCCTCACCCCGGCGCAGTCCGCCGCGCTGCGCCACGTCCGCACCGTCGCGCTGCCGGACCGCTCGGCCGCGCTGGCCACCATCGCCCGGCACCTCGCCGGGTCCGGCGCCGGCCACCACCCCGAGCAGTTGATCGCCGCGATCACCGCCGGGGGAGGGCTGACCGTCAACTTCCACCCCGACCGGCTGATCGCCGACGGCCGCACCGTGGCCGAGGTGCTCGCCGAGGAGGGGAGCTACCGCAGCCAGTTCGTCACCGGCATCTCCAACGGCGGGCTCACGGCGTACCCGGGCGGGGACCGGGACCGCTGGGAGGAGGCGATGTTCGGCGCTGCGTACCAGGCCCCCGGCGTACGCCCCGCCGAGCGACCGGTCTACGGCGGGTTGAACCTGCTCGACCACCCTGACGGCGCCTGCCCCCGCTTCGGCTCCTGCCACCTGCGGCTGCGTCCCGAGGTGCTGGCCCGGACCACGCTCTGCTTCGGTGACAGCCACCTGGGGCCGAAGGACTTCGGCACGGTCGACGTCGCCGAGCCGGTGCTGGCCGCCCTGCTGGAGGCGACCGCCGGCACCGGTGTCAGCCTGGGCATCGCCGGCATGGACACCGGGCGCCTCGTCGCGACGCTGCTGCGCCGGCGGGAGCGGCAGGCGTGGGCGCCCGGGTCCGCCGGCCGCGCCCTGGACGACTACGTCGAGGCGCAGGTCCACGGCGCCGTCGAACTGGCTCGGGACGTCGAGGCCATCGTCGTCGACCCCTCGTTCCGGGACACGGACACCGGGCGCGTACTGGCCCGGATCGCCCACCGGTGCGGCATCGAGCTGCTCTTCCACTCCGGCTTCGCGCTGCCCGTCGAGGACGTCGACCCGGACTTCCGGGGACCGGCCATCCCGGTGCTGGCCGCCCGGGTGCACGCCGAGTTCGGTACGCCGGGGGCGCCGGTCGACGCCGCGCTGATCGGCCGGGCGGCGGCCTCGGTGGTCCGCGAGCCGCAACGCTGGGCGGACCGGGGACCGACCGCCGACACCCTCCAGCACCTCAAGCAGCTCTGGCACGTCCTCGTCCGGTTCGGCGCGCCCCGCGCCTGAAATCCGGTCCGGCGTGCCCCGCGCCTGTCGTCCGGTTCCGCCCCAGCCGTCCGACCCTCGGGGTGACCCACGCCGCAGCCCCCCGGGGCCCCGCCATTTCCGGAATGCCCGACAGATGAACCTGGTTGTGTCCCCCGTACCGCCGGCACGCAAACCCCGGTGGGCCAGGTAGTTCCCCCGAGGGGCGCTCACTGAGCGAGCGCGTCGACACGAGGAAAGGGCAACCATCGTGAAGGCCGACTTCACTCGATGGCTCCCCGCCATCGCGAAGAACCGCAGCACCGCACTGAAGGTCGCCGGCGTCGCCTGTCTCGGCGGCCTGGCATTCGGACCCGCCGCTGTGGCCGCCCCCGTCACCAGCGGACCGCACGCCGGGGCCGTGGCCGCCATCGACCTCGCCACCGGCAAGAGCCGGCAGGGCGCCACGGTCGAGTCGGGCCTGACCACCGGCAGCGCGACCGGCAAGGTCCCGACCGGCAAGCCGGGCAAGGACAAGCTCATCCCGCACGGCGTGGAGGGCGCGCAGTCCCGCATCCCGCTGGACGACGAACAGCTCGCCAACGCCAAGGCCATCGTCAAGACGGCCAAGAAGACCGGCGTGGGGGAGCGCGGCGCGGTGATCGGCATCGCCACCTCGCTGCAGGAGTCGAAGCTCTACAACCTGGGGCACCTCGGCGCGTACAACGACCACGACTCGCAGGGGCTGTTCCAGCAGCGCCCGTCGTCGGGTTGGGGTACGCCGGAGGAGATCACCGACCCCGAGTACTCGTCGCGGGCGTTCTTCGAGGCACTGAAGAACGTGCACGGCTGGGAGGACCTGCCGCTGACCACCGCGGCACAGACCGTCCAGATCTCGGCCTTCCCGTACGCGTACGCGCAGTGGGAGGAGCAGGCCGCGGACATCGTCCAGCAGCTCTGGTGACCTCCTGAACGAGCAGCACGACCGGCCGGTCCCCGTCACGGGGGCCGGCCGGTCGTCGTTTCGCGGGCGTACCCCGGCTCAGAGCGTCGGGGCGGTCTCCCGGCGCAGCTTCGCCGACCCCGCGCCCACCGAGAACCCGGCCACCCACCGGCTCGCGCTGCCGGCCCGGGTCCGGTCGGCCAGGTGGTACCAGTCCATCCGGCAGTGCTGCGGCGTCACCTCCAGCACGCCGTACCCGTGCCCGTCGAGCTCCGTCCACCTGACGTGCGGATTCGTCGACCGGATCAGCCCGGCACCGAGGGCGCTCAGCGGATTGCCGGCCGGCAGCTTGAGGAAGTCGTTGACGTTGTCGCTGGTCACCGACGGCACCACGAACTCCGCCGCGGCCGGGTTGGACAACCCCGTCGACCTGGTGGTCACCTCGTTCGCCCACGAGGTGTGGATGTCACCGGTGAGGAAGACGACGTCGCGGGTCCCGGTCGCCCGCAGGTGGTCGACCAGCTCGTTGCGGTCGGCGTTGTAGCCGTCCCACTGGTCGGCGTTGAGCACCGCGCCGTTCTGCGGGATGCCGAGCAGCGTGCCGAGCGGACCGAGCAGCCACGCCGGCAGCGAGCCGACGTCGACCCGCGCCATCATCACCGGGTTGCCCACCAGCTTCCAGCGCGCCGTCGACGCGGCCAGACCGGCCTTGAGCCAGGTCATCTGGGCGTCGCCGGTGATGGTGCGAGCCGGGTCGTCCACCGCCGTGCCCGAGGCCTGCTGCGAGCGGTACGTCCGCAGGTCCAGCATGGACAGCTCGGCGAGCTGCCCGTACCGGAACCGCCGGTAGATCGCGCCGTCCTCGCCCATCCGCACCGGCATCCACTCCTGGTACGCCCGCCGCGCCGCGGCCACCCGGTCCGCCCAGGCGCCCTCCGTGGACGGGGTGTGGTTCTCCGCCCCGCCCGACCAGGCGTCGTTGGCCACCTCGTGGTCGTCCCAGGTGATCACCCAGGGAAGCGCGGCGTGCAGCGCCACCAGGTCCGGGTCGGACTTGTAGAGCCCGTGCCGGATCCGGTAGTCCGCCAGGGTCAGCACCTCGTGCGCCGGCTCCACCTTGCGCACCACCGTGCCCGCCGCGTCGAACTGGCCGGTGCCGTACTCGTACAGGTAGTCGCCGAGGTGCACCACCAGGTTCAGGTCGCCCCGGTCGGCCAGCCGCCGGTACGCCGCGAAGTAGCCGGCCTCCCAGTTCGCGCAGGACACCACGCCCATGCGCAACCGGTCGATGGCCGCGTCGGTGGGCGGGGCGGTCATGGTCCGGCCCGTCGGCGACCATCCGCCGGCGTACCCGAACCGGTACCAGTACGTCGTCGCCGGCGCCAGACCGGAGACCGCCACCTTCACCGTGTGGTCGCGGGCGGGGCCGGTCGTCAGTTGACCCTGTGCGGCCACCGTGACGAAGTCGGGGTCGGTGGCGACCTGCCAGCTCACCTCCACATCGGGGCCGACGCCGGAGCCGGGCGTCGCGTCGGGGGTCGGGCTGATCCGGGTCCAGAGCAGGATGCCGTCCGGCAGCGGATCGCCCGAGGCGACGCCGTGCAGGAAGGCGCCACCAGCGGCGTTGGCGGCACCGGCGCCGGCAAGGGTGGCGCCGGCGAGGACGGCCGTGCCGGCGGATGCGCCGGCCATTCGCAGGAGGGTACGGCGGTCGAGGGTGTTGGTCATGGTCTATGTGTTTACCGGTACCCACCGTGTTCCCGCTGCCCCCCGAGGTGACTGTTCGCCAGTCCTTCCATTGTGTTTCGCTTTCCCGGCCGACGAGCACTTTGTTAACGGCGTCCTCTGTGGGCAATCCTTGTTCCTGCTGGCACGGACAGATCGGCTGCACGGTGTGTCCGCCGCCGGCCGCACCCTCCGTTGCCGACCCGTGAACGTGGCGGCTGTCTCCCACCTCTGGAGACACGCCATGGTGTTCCGCTCCTCGGGGGTGCGGCGGCCTGCATGCAGGCGGTCGGAACGCCTGTGCCCTCCGCCCGGATCCCGGACGGTGGCCACGGCTCGCGCCGCGCTCATCGCGGCGGTGGTCGGCGCCCTGAGTGGTGTGGCCCCCGAACTGCGGGTGCATCTGTTGTCGTCCCAGCGACAAGAAACGCGCCCGAAGGACACGGGTGTGTGCTCGGTGGTCTGTCCGGATGACGTGGCGGCGGCTCGTCCAGCGCCGCCGTGAATCCTCGGCCGATCCGCCGGGGTCTGTGCCGGATGTCCGCGTCACGCCCCATCGCACGCCGATACGGTGCCGACCCTCGCCGCCCCGCCCGTCCGGTATTTCGGGTCGCATGGGGTCCGGTTTTGCGAGGATCGTTCCCGAAGTCCGGTGCTCGGGACAGCCTGGCGGTGGAATGGTGGCCGGGCCGGGGTCGTTACATCACCTGACGATCGCAGCAGCACCCCCGCACGCTCAGCCTGATGGCCGCGCGGGGTGCCTGGCCCGGAATGATGACGGGCCGCAGGTCGTTACATCACCTGGACGATCGCGGCAGCACCCGCTGGCCTGGCCCCATCGAGTGGGCGGCCCGGGGTGCCGGGCCCCCGGGAATGATGGTGGGCCGGCGGTCGTTACACATGGACCCGGCGCCGAGCCCCCCGCTCGTGAAGCCTGCCGGGCGAAGACTTTCCCCCTTGAATTCTTTGAGCGCCGTCGTGGTGCTTGCACCCGCTCGACCCCCATCGAGCCGGGTGCCGACCCCCGAATGGAGCCATCCTGATGAACACCACCATTCTGCGGAAGAGCGTGCTGGGTATCGCTGGTCTGGCCTTCGCCGGTGGCGTCTTCGCCGGCCCGGTCACCGAGGCCCACGCCGCTCCGGCGGTGGACGCCAAGGCCGTCGCCGTGGTGCAGGCCGACAAGCCGGACAAGGGCAAGCTGATCCCGCACGGTGTGCAGGGCAAGCAGTCCCGCATCACCCTGGACAGCGAGCAGACCGCCAACGTGAAGGCGATCATCGCCGCGACGAAGAAGTCGGGCATGGACGAGCGGGCCGCCGTGGTCGCCATC
>NZ_JBAKHT010000041.1:0-40725 GCF_036906755.1 Micromonospora sp. CPCC 206171
CCCGCCGAACCCCAGCCTAGAACACCCCTCTTGATCATCACTTGACACAGAGGGGTGCCAGATGAGTGCACTGGCCGGTTCGTTTGTGCGCCTCTCTGAACGAGAACCACTGCCCGGTCAAGGATTGCATTCCGTCCCTGCCGCAGGCTCGTGGATCGCCGGCGTGTGGCGGTGTTGCTTGGGTTCACGAGGGCGCTGACTCGGCACGGCTGGTCGTGAGTGGTCAGCGCGCAGGGCCATGGCGAAGGTGATCGCGCCGAGGGCGGCCAGGGTTGCTATCGCGGCGAAGACTGTGCGTAGCCCGCTGAGTTGCAACGCCGGTCCGGCGGCGGTGTATCCGACGAATGCCCCCAGGTTTTCAGTGGTCGTCACTGCGGTCATCACGTGAGGTCGGATAGGTGCCGGGGTGCGTAGGGTGACGCGGGTGTTGATCGTTGCGGCTAACAACGGCGTGGCCAGTCCTACCAGGAACAGTCCGCTGGCCATGATGAATGTCTGATCGACGAGTAGTAGCCACAGCGGGGCGCATTGCAGCATGGCGCCGCCGGTGAGGGCGGTGTTGTTCATCCGGCCCAGGCCGGTGACGGCCACCAGGCTGCCGATGGCGAGGCCGGCGCCGTTTGCCGCGATGAGTAGCCCTAGCGTCCGAGGGTCGCCTCCCAGGTCATCCATGACCAGCACTGGTAGGCAGATGAATATGGCAGGGACCGAGATGGTCACCAACGTCAGGGCGAGCACGAAGAGCCGAAGTGCTCGGTGGCGAAGCGCGTGGCGTAGGCCCGCGAACGTGGCGGCCTGCTCGTGGCTCGCACGAGAGGACTCCCTGTCCGTGCCTGCCTCGACGGTGGCGGGCGGCCGGACGAAGGCGGCCAGGATGACGAAGGAGACGAGGTACGTGCCGGCGTCGATCCAGAGGACCTGGGCTGGTCCGAGCAGGGCGATCAGCAGGCCGCCGAGGGCGGGTCCGGCGAGGGCGGCGATTCTGGTCGCACCGTCGATCAGGCTGTTGGCGCGGGCGAGGAGTTTCTCGTCGGTACCCCGTGTCGGGCCGAGGAGGTCGGCCAGGATGAGCCGCTGCGAGGAGACGTAGGGAGCGGTGAACGCACCGAGACTGAACGAGACCGCCAGCAGGGCCGGTAGGCTCAGCCATCCCGTCTGATGCAGCAGCGGGATCAGCGCCATCAGCGGTACGCGCGCCGCGTCGCAGATCAGCATGGTGCGCCGCACACCGAGCCGGGCCACGACCTTGCCGCTGGGCAGGCCCAGTGTCGCGACGCCGAGGAACTCTGCGGCCAGAACCGCGCTCATCTTCACCGGCGAGCCGGTGGTCACCAGAACGAACCATGGCAGCGCCAGGAGGGTGAGCCAGGAGCCGAAGGTGGACAGCAGCTTCGCGACGAACAGGGCGAGTAGTCCCGGTGTGTGCAGCATCAGCTTGGACCGTCGTGCGTGGGGACGGCGTATCCGAAGAAGGCGACGCGGCGGGCGTTCGCCGTGCGGGGCCGTGTGGCGGCGGTGTACTCGCCGATGAGGGCTTTGATGCGCTCGGTTACCTCTACCAGCTCGTCGGGGTCGAGGTAGCCGATGTCTTCGCCGACCCAGGCCGCCTCCTGCCAGGCGGTGTCGAAGTCGTCCTGGTGGCGTTGGTAGGCGTCCAGGGCGGCGAGCCGCTGGGCGATGAACTGCTCTCGCAGCGCCCGAGAGGCGGCGGCGAACTCCGGTGAGCCGTCACCGGTCGCTGACCAGGTGATCCCTCGGCTGGTTGCTCGCCACGGCCGTTCGCGTCCTTCAGCCAGGTCGGGGGCTGGCTCGACGAGGCCCCACTTGGCCAGCTGGCCGATGTGATAGCTGATGGATGCCGTGGACTCGCCGGTCTGATCGGCCAGCTTTCGCCCGGAGGCCGGACCGTCGACGGTGAGCAGTTCGAGAAGCTTGAGCCGGATGGGATGGGCGAGCGCGCGCAGCGCCTGTGGGTCGGTGAGTTGCTTCTTCTGACCGGACGACATTGACCCAACATAGCTTGGCCAACACTTCTTGGCCAAGCTATGTTGGGAGCATCGCAGCGAAGCTGGCTACGACTTGATCCGTTCGGGCGTGGGGCCCAGCAGCGTCGTTCGTCGCCGCCCGCGCGGCGATCAACGGAGAGCAGGCCCACCGAGGGTTGCCGATGCGGCGCGCGAACATCCAGCTGCTACTCGAGTTTCGGGGACTGCGCCCAAGATGGGGGCCGCCGAGGGCACCGGCGAAGGCTCGTGATCGATGTCATCCGTTGCGCATCCTCAGCCGAGTTCGGCGCACTCATCTCGGCAGAAGCGGATGTCGCCGCATCCGCGTCTTCGGCCAGAGGTTCACAGTCGGTAGCCCAGCGGATCGGGGACCGCGCAACCCATCAAGCGGAGTCAAGGTGTAACGCATCAACCGGAGTTGGACATCGCCGCCGGTTCGCCGCCGGTTCGCCGCCGGTTCGGCCCGGTGAGAACTTTCCATACGTCTTCAAGGCGGGCCGCAAGCGGCCCGCTGCGCGCCGCTCGGGGCACGCCGCGCCTTGCCGCTTCGCTACCGGCGCGGCGACCCCGGCTGCGCGCGACCACCAGCGGGCATGACGGAGCCCGGCACCGCCGAGGTTCAGCGATCGCCGGGCTTTCAGGTCAGCGCGTCGAGGACTACGGCGGCGAGCTGCCCTGCCGCTCCGGCCAGCCAGACGACGACCGCGCCGCACGGGTCCGGGCCGACCGGCCGGGGGCGGCAGCGCACCGCTCCGGCCGGTCGGGGCCGCGCCGATCCGTGGCCGCAGGGGCGATGCCTCCGGCGGGCAGGGCCTCCGGCCCTACGACCCGGGGATGGCCTCCGGCGGCCGGGGCTACTCGCCCCGGACCCTCGGCGACTCTGGGATGCCCCGGCCGCGACCGGGGACCCGTCGCACACCAGAGGCCACCAGACCGCGCCGACCTGGTCCAGGTCGTACGTCCAGTGGGGCGCTCCACCTGGACCAGGTCGGCGCGGCCCGGCAGGGCGGAGCCTGCGCGACGGGATGCCGGTACCGGTAGGAACCAAGTACAGGCCCCTCCTCCTGGGAGAGAACGGGGAGACGATCTTGCCTGCGGACGCTGCTTACACCTCGCCAAACCAACAAGCACCAACGCTCTGAACAGCACGAATAGGCAGACGTGCATCTCGCGTACGGAACTTGACCTTGTTCGGGACGAAGAGGTCGTCGGTTCGAATCCGGCCACCCCGACCAGAGGTAAGCAAAGATCAAGGCCCCTCCACCGAGGGGCCTTGATCCGTTCCTGGGTCGGTCAGCGCAGCGACCGGAAGGCGGTGCGCAGCTCTTCGGACAAAATCTGCGGCTGTTCCCAGGCCGCGAAGTGCCCACCCTTCTCCACCTTGTTGTAGTGGATGAGATTGGGATACGCCTGCTGTGCCCAGCTCTTCGGGGCCTGGTACATCTCCGTCGGGAAGACGCTCACGGCAACCGGGACGGTGACGCCCTTGGCGGCGAAGAACGAGAGCTTGTTCTCCCAGTAGATGCGGGCCGCGGAAACTCCCGTGTTCATCAGCCAGAAGAGCGTGACGTTGTCGAGGACGTCGTCCCGCGTGAGGCCGACGTTCTTCCCGGCGAAGGCCTGGCAGATCAGGTCCAGGCTGGCCGCGTCATGGTCGATCATGTAGCTGGCCAGCGCGATCGGTGAATCCGCGAACCCGGTCAGCGTCTCCGGACGCGTCCCCATCATCAGGGCGTAGGCGGAATGCTGCCAGAAGAAGGCCAGCTTCTCGCAGCATCGCTTCTCCTCGTCGGAAAGGTTGGCCGGCAGCGAGGCCAGCGGGTCGGTGGCTCCGGAGATGCCGCTCTGGAGCAAAGTGTCGATGTCGGGCGGGACGACACCGGGCATGTTGGTGTGGACGCCAGCCAGTTCCGGCGGCCTCTGCAGGGCGATGACGTCCGTGATGAGCGCTCCCCAGTCGCCGCCCTGCGCGACGAACCGCGAGTAGCCGAGCCGCCTCATCAGCTCGATCCAGGCGCTGGCGATGCGCTCCGGGCCCCAGCCGGGCTCGGTCGGCTTGCCGGAGAAGCCGAAGCCGGGCAGCGACGGGATCACCAGGTGGAAGGCGTCCGAGGCGTCCGCGCCGTGCGCCGTCGGGTCGGTGAGCGGACCGATGATCTTCAGCTGCTCGATGATCGAGCCCGGCCAGCCGTGCGTGACGATGAGCGGCAGCGCGTCCTCGTGCTTCGACCGGATGTGGAGGAAGTGGATGTCCAGCCCGTCGATCTCGGTGATGAAGTTCGGTACGGCGTTCAGCCGCGCCTCGACCTTGCGCCAGTCGTACTCCTTCTCCCAGTAGCGGGCGAGCGCCTGGCTGGTCTCGAGCGGCACGCCCTGGGACTGATCGTCGACGGTCTGCTTCTCCGGCCAGCGGGTGGCCGCGATACGCGCACGTAGCGCCTTCAGATCCGCCTCGGGCACCTCGATGGTGAACGGCCGGATCTCCGCGGTCCTCGTGCGCGCTTCGGTCTTGACAGCCATGTGGCCACCTTCCGTTCGAGGTGATGAGAGGTCGAGCGGGAGCCTTCTGACCTCGTGTGGCGACAAACGGCAAAGCACCCCGCTCCTGCCTCGCGAGGGCAATTTCGATGACGGCACTACCCGGACTTGCGGCAGGTCACAGAGGTGCGCGGCCCATCTGCCCAGAGCGTAGGACGGCTCTTTACAGGGCGCGGGCCATACCACCGATCCGGCCCGACGCTGTGGGCCGAGTCCGCCGGGGTGTCCGAATACCGGTCCCGCGGCGCTGATCCGTCGCGTTTCCTGGCGCTTGTCACAACCGCGCGCGGCCCGGTGTCAGTGCGGTGAGGGACCCCGGACGACCCGCCCGGGTGAGCCGCACACCGAGGAGATCTCCTGATGTCCACCACGCACGTCGTCGTGACCCTGCTGGCCGCCGCCATGGTCGGCTTCTCCGCCGCCTCCGTCTTCCTCCGCGCCCCGTGGGTCGTGCAGCCGCTGGCCGACTACGGCGTACCCCGCTCGTGGTGGCCCTGGCTCGGCACCGCCAAGGCGGCCGGCGCGGCCGGTCTGGTGGCCGGCCTGTTCGTGCCGGTCGTCGGCGTGCTGGCCGGGATCGGCCTGGTGCTCTACTTCACCGGCGCCGTCGTCACCGTGCTCCGGGCGCGCTCGTACTCGCACATCCCGTTCCCCCTGCTGTACGCGGCGCCGGTGGTCGGCTCCCTGGCGCTGCTGGCCGCCTCCTGAGCGGCGCGGAAGCCCCGGACAGACCCCGGACGGGCCCCGGACGGCGCGGTCGCGGTGCGACCGGCCGCCCGGGGCGTCGACGGTTCAGGCGACCTTGACCGGCGCCGAGCGCAGTTCGTTGTCGTACGGGAGCGCGTCCCGGGCGTCGAGCAGTTCGGCGACCGCCCGGAAGGAGACCTTGCCGACGGCCAGGTCCTCCGCCGTGACCGGGTAGTCGATGACGAAGCGGGTGGTCTTCCCGCTGTCCGACGCCGGTACCGGACGGGTGGACGAGCCGACCGACACGTAGCCGGTGGGGGTGCTCCGCTCGAGGTCGACCCGGACGTTCTCGTCGTACCGGGTGTTCCGGACCTGGACGGTGACCCCGATGGTCTGCCCCACCCGCGCCGTCGCCGGCACGGTCAGCTTCACGACGGCGACGTCGTGGGTCCGGACCGACACGACGTGGCTGACCGACGCGGTGCGCCCGTCCACGGTGCGCACGGAGAGCCGGACGGTCCAGTCGCCGTCGCCGGGGAACCGGTGCACCGGGTACGGCTCGGTCGACGTCGTACCGTCGCCGAAGTCCCAGGCGAAGGAGGCGATGCCGGCGCCGGCCGGGTCGTAGGCGGAGCTGCCGAGGCTGACCTGGTCGTACGAGCTGGGTTCGCTCGGGTAGTGGTAGAAGTCGACGGTCGGGTCGGCCGCCACGTCGAGCTGGAAGGTGTGCGCGGAGCTGCCGTCCGAGCCCACCTGGAACAGGTACGTCCGGCCGGCCTGCGCCACGAAGGTCAACGGGTCGTAGTCGTAGAGGGACGTGTAGCCCACCAGGGACAGCGTGGTCAGCGAGGAACCGGTGTAGGCGGCGATGCCGGCGTAGCCCGGGTTCGTCCGGGCCGTGACCGAGCCGGTGCTCGTCGGCGTGTACGCGTACCAGGCCGTGTGGGCGGAACTGACGTGGAACGAGGGCTCGCCGGTCTCGGCGGTCGCGCCGGCGTAGTTCCGGGTGTCGGCGTACGGCAGTGCGCCGACCGTGATCGCGTCGGCGAAGTCGTCGTTCGCCGGGGCCACGGCCTGGTCGAGCGAGAACCGCAATGAACCGCCGATGCTGTCGCCGAAGCCGCCGGTGCCGACCATGAGGTGGTACGTCGTACCCGCGGTGACCGCGAAGCGGATCCTCGACCGCTGGCTGCCGTTGTCGTCGTTGCAGGCCACCCGCGTGAGGGAGCCCTGCTCACCGGTCCAGGCCGAGAGCACGCTGTAGTAGTCGCTGCCGTACGTGTGGGCCTCGACGCGGCCGTCCACGGTCGGCGTGAAGTTGAACCACACGGATCCCCGGTTGGCGCACCCGGTCGGGTCCGTCGGGTCCGTGGTGGCGCCGGTGGTGTCGATGGTGGTGGTGAAGGGAGTGGTCCCCACCGTCGTCGCGGCGGAGAAGTCGTCGTTCGTCGGTGCGGCGTAGGCGGCGGTCTGCCCTGCGACGAGCAGGGCGACCACCCCCGTGCACGCGACGGCGAGCCGGGCGACACTGCGTCTGATCACTGGAATCCTCCTGGGCCCCGTATCCCAACCTGGATGGTGACCGTCCGACCGTACGGCGGAGGACGCAGCGCGATAGTTAAACGGATCACTGGTTTCGGTTAAGGAGCACAGGCGCGGGGCCGGGCGGTCCGACCGGGTGGTCGGTCCGCCGGGCCCCGCATGGGTACGTCAGAGCGGGCGGTTCGGCTCGCTGACCGGGCCACCGGGGTACGTGGTGGCAGCCGGGTCGGGCACGACCTCGACGTCGGTCACCACGTACTCGGTCTCGGTGGTGGTGGTCGGCGTCCGGTCCTCGTCGTCGCCCGTGCGGTGCTTGGCGGCGGCGATCCCGGCGGCGGCAGCGGCGCCCGCGGCGGCAGCGCCGGCCGCGACCGCGGTGCCCGAGACACCGGCCTTGCCGCTGTCACCCGCAGACGAGGCCGCGTGCGCGACGCCCGGCGTGCCCACGCCGTGCCCCTCGCCGACCGAGCCGCGCCAGGCGCCGGTCTCGGCGCCCCGGGACTCGATGAAGCTCTTGAACTTCTCCAGGTCGGACTCGGCCTGCTTCTCGACGATGTTCAGCTTGTCGCCGGCCTTCTCGACCAGCCCCTCCGGCTCGTACTCCAGGTGCAGCCGCACCATGGTGCGGCCCGCGCCCACCGGCTGGAAGTAGACGGCACCGGCGTTGGTCGCGCCCTCGGTCGCCGCCCAGGCGACCTTCTGGTCCGGCACCTGCTCCAGGACCCGGGCGTCCCACTCACGCTTGACGCCGGCGATCTGGGCGACCCAGTGCATCCGCTGGTCGTCCAGCTGGCGCACCTCCTGCACGCCGCCCATGAAGCGGGGGAACTCCTCGAACTGCGTCCACTGGTTGTAGGCGGTGCTGACCGGGACGTCGACTTCGATCGACTTCTCGACCACGGTGGTCATGGCAATCCTCCTCGTTCCGGTCGACCTCCCTCCACGCGGGAGGGAGCAGCGTTTCTCGTCCACCAGAATCCCTACCCACCGTCGGACGGCTGAACCGGAAAATGCCGGAGCCGGCGACATCCCGCTGGTCACGGGGGTCGCCGCCTCCGGCCGTACGTCAGGACGCGGGTGCGATGAAGTAGCCCGCCTGGTCGACGATGAGGTCGGTCCAACCACTGCTCTGGTGGTACGCGCCGACCTTCATGCCCGTCCCGGTCCGCACGATCGCCAGGTTGGCGGCCGTCTCGCCGGCCACGAAGTTGACGTTCGACGCGGTGGGCGGTGCCGCCCCGGTCTCCGGGTACACGGTGAGCACGCCCGCCGCGCTCGGCCTGGTGACCGTCAGGTTGAGCACGGCGGCGGTGACCGCCGGGCAGCCGCCGGGGCAGCCGGTCCGCTGGGACGCGGGCAGGAGGGCGACCTTCTCGGCCGGGTTGAGCTGGCCGGTGAGCGTCCGGCCTTCCAGGCCGATGGACTGCCGGGTGTCGACGATGCGCTGCGGGCCGAGCGGCACGTAGGTGTCGGTGGCGCCGGAGGCGACCGAGCCGTAGAAGCCGGCCAGGTCGGCCACCACGTGGGTGGTGCCGGAGCTGGCATTGTGGATGCTCACCCTCCCGGCGACCACCGGCACGATCACCAGGTTGGGGATGGTCTGCCCGGCGACGAAGTTGAGGTTCGACGCCACCGGCACGGCGGCGCCCGCCGGGAAGACCTTCAGCACGCCGTTCGCGGTCGGCTTGGTCACCGTCACGTTGAGGATCGCCGCGGTGGCCCCGGCCGGCAGGCTGCCGGAGAGGTCCAGCTGCCGGGTGGTGTTGGCCGGGAACGGGCCCGCGGTGCCGGCGCGGGTGTCGAGCGCCCGGCTCGGCGCGAGCGTCTTCAGGCCGCTACCGCTCGCGCCGTACCAGCCCTGGAGATCGGCGACGACGTGCACGGTGCCGCTGCCGCTGTTCCGTACCCGGATCTTCCCGTTGCTCATCGGCACGGTGACCAGGTTCGGCACCGTCTCCTTCGCGACGAAGTTGACGCTGGAGGCGTTCGGCAGCGGGGTGCCGTCCGGGTACACGGTCAGGAAGCCGGCGGTGGTCGGCTGGGTGGCCGTCACGTTCAGCACGACGGCGGTGATGTCGGCGGCCGGCACGCCACCGATGCCGGGGATGGCGAGCTCGATCTCCGAGTTGCCGGGCACCGGCGTCCGGGTCGGCACCCCGATCGCGGCCCGGGTGTCCAGCACCCGGGTCGGGTCGACCGGCCGGTACAGCGCCCCGACGGCCGTGGACAGCTGCCCGAGGTTGACGTCACCCGCGGCGGCGACGACCGCCCGGTCCGCCTTGCGGAAGCCGAGGTAGTTGACCCAGGCGCTCACCGAGACCGGGCCGGCCCGCCGGAAGGTGTGGGTCGCCGCCGGGTCGTTGCCCACCCGCCAGAACCGTTCGTCGCTGAACTTGAAGGCGACCGTCCCGCCCGGACCGTCGGTCGGGTACGGCAGCTTCGGCGTGACCGTCGCGGCCACCTCCAGCGGGCTGCCGCCGACCGTGCGGCGGAAGCTCTGGCCCGCGACCGAGCCCGTGCCGACGTACTCGACCGCGCCACGGTCGTGGTAGCCCGCGCCGGTGCCGGTGTTGGCCACGTCGGGCAGGTCGGCGTGCGGGTTGCGGAGCAGGTCGGTGCCGAGGGCGCCGGGTGCCGTCGCGTCCGCCGAGTCGATCGCCGGCGACGCCGGGGTGGGCCAGTACCAGCCGAACGAGGTGCTCGCCGAACCGTCGATCCAGGCCCGCGCCACGATGTCGTGACCGCCCTGCCCGCTGGCCGCCTGGAACGCGGCGAGGCTGGCGTGGGCGGTGCCGGCCCAGTCGTACGGGGCGCCGCCGCCGGTCGGGTCGATCAGGTTGTGGTCGACCACCGTCCCGGCCGTGGACCCGGCCGACACCGTGATCGCTGTCGCCGCCGACGGGGTGGCGCACCGGGTGGGCGCGTTGGTCGCGCCGGCCGCCGCCTGGACGATGTTGTTGCGCACCGAGACCCCCGTCGAGGCCCCGGTGACCACGATGCCGACGTCGCAGCGGGTGACGATGGTGTTGCCGGTGAGAACCGTGCCGGGCGCGTCGGTGACCACCAGCCGGCTGTCCCGGAACGCGTTGCCGGTCACCACCGTCCCGGTGACGCCCGGGTCGACGGCGACGCCCGCCGACCCGCCGTAGAAGGCGAGGAAGCTCCGGCTGACCGTGACGTCACGCGACTCGCCGGTGATCCGTACCAGCGCCTTGGCGTCGAGGTAGTTGCGGACGGAGAGCCCGTCCAGGGTGATCCGGCTGGAGCCGTCCACCACCACGGTGTCGCCACTGCCCCAGGCGCTGACGTAGAAGCCCTGCAGGACGATGTCGTGCACCCGCCACAGGTCGAAGACCGTGTCGCCACCACGCCGAGGTGGTCGCGCACAAGGTCGGCGAACCGTACGGCTCGCTGGTGCTCGCCCCTCGCCACCCTGAGCCTGGTGGTGCCGAGCTTCACCACCAGCCGCCCCGGCCCCGAGTTCTCCCCCGCCCAGCTGACCTTCGCCGCGGTGGCCTCACTCGCGCTCTACGGGCTCTTCGTCATGGTGCAGACCGGCCGGCACCGCGACTACTTCCTCCCCGTGACCAGCGCGGGCAGGCTGCTGGACGCCGACGCGCACGCCGACCCCCCGTCGACGCGGACCGCGCTGGCCAGCCTGGGCCTGCTGCTCGTCTCGCTGGTCGCCGTGGTCGGCCTGGCGAAGACCGTCTCCCCCGCCATCGAGGCGGGCGTCGCCGCCGCGAACCTCCCACAGGCCTTCGTCGGCGTGGTCATCGCCCTGCTCGTGCTGCTCCCCGAGACCCTCGCCGCGGCGCGGGCCGCCCGCCGGGACCGGGTGCAGATCAGCCTCAACCTCGCCCTCGGCTCCGCGATGGCCAGCATCGGTCTCACCATCCCGGCGATCGCCCTCGCCTCGATCTGGCTGGAGGGGCCGCTGCTGCTGGGCCTCGGCGGCACCCAACTGGCCCTGCTGGCGCTGACCGCGGTGACCGGGGTGCTCACCGTCGTCCCCGGCCGCGCGACCGTCCTGCAGGGCGGGGTCCACCTGGTACTGCTGGCCGCGTTCGTCTTCCTCGCCGCCAGCCCCTGACCGCGCCTTCGGCCGTCGTCGGTGGCGGGGCAGACGCCGAACGGGCGCAGCGGCCGCGTCCGGGTCACGAGGCCGGGCGCGGCCGCTACGGGGCCGGGCTGGTCAGGGGGCAGCGATGAAGTAGCCCGCCTGGTCGACGACGACGTGGGTGCTGCCGCTGCTGTTGTTGTACGCGGCGATCCGGCCGTCGGCGCCGACCTTCACCACGGCCAGGTTGGACGCGGTCTCCTTCGCGACAAAGTTGACGTTCGACGCGGTCGGCACCGCCTGGCCGGCCGGATACCCGGTCAGCACCCCGGCAGCGGTGGGCGCGGTGACGGTCAGGTTGAGCACCGCCGCCGTCGGCTCGGGACATCCGCCGGCGCACTGCTGACTCACCAGGACGTCGGTCGACGCCTTCGCATACTTCGTGAACGGCCCGTCGTAGGGCTTGATCCAGCCGGTGCGGTTCCGGCTGTCGGCGATCCGGTGCGGTCCGTGCGGCAGGTAGGTCTGGTCGGCGCCCGACGCGGCCGAACCGAAGTACCCGGCCAGGTCGGCAACGACGTGGGTGGTGCCCGAACTGGCATTGCGGATCATCGCCCTGCCGCCGACGACCGGCACGATCACCAGGTTGGGGATCGTCTGCCCGGCCACGAAGTTCAGGTTCGAGGCCACCGGCACGGGTGACCCGTCCGGGTAGACCTTGAGAACGCCGCTCGCTGTCGGCCTCGTGACGGTGACGTTCAGGATCGCGGCCGTCGCGTCCGCCGGCACCCTCCCCGACAGGTCCAAGCGCCGCTCACCGTTCGCGGCCAGCGCCGCGCCGGTACGGGTGTCCAGCACGCGGGTCGGGGTGAACGGCTTCAGGCCCGAGCCCTGCCGGCCGTAGAACCCCTGCAGGTCGGCCACCAGGTGCACCGTCCCGCTGCCGGTGTTGCGCAGGCGGATGCGGCCGTTGGCCATCGGCACCGTGACGAGGTTCGGGACGGTCTCCCCGGCGACGAAGTTGACGTTCGACGACTGTGGCGCGCCCACGCCGTCGCCGTCCGGGTAGACGGTGATGAACCCGGCCGCGGTCGGCCTGGTGACCGTCACGTTGAGCACCACCGCGGTGATGTCCGCGGCCGGCGTGCCATTGATGCTGGGAATCGGGAGCACGATCTCGGAGTTCGCGGCGACCGGTGTGGTGGTGGCGGTGCCGACGGCCGCACGGGTGTCGAGCAGCCGCGTCGGCGTCACCGGCTGGTAGAGCGCACCGACCGTGGTGCAGTGGTAGTAGGTGTGTTCCGCCCCGTTCCGGAAGTCGGTGAAGCTGGCGTGCGTGGTGACGCAGGCCTCCCCACCCCGACGGAACGAGTGGTCCAGCGTCCGCGCGGCGGTGACCCGCCAGAACGGCTCGTCCCAGAACCGGTAGGCGATGGAGCCGCCCTCGCCGTCGGTCGGCCAGGCGTACCGGGGCGCGGCGATCGCGGTCACGGCGAGCGGGTCACTGCCCCGCTTGCGCTGGATGCCCACCTGACCGCCGTTGACGCCACCCTGAGCCTCCACCGCGCCCCGGTCGTGGTAACCCGGACCGGTGCCCGTGTTGGAGACGGCGGGGTTGTCGCTGTGCGGGTTGAGCAGCATGTCGGTGCGGGTGAGCCCCTTGGCGGCGGCGTTCGCCGAGTCGACCGCCGGTGAGGCCGGGTCGATCGGGAAGTACATCCGGGCTGCTCCCTGCCAGTTGCCGATGCGCGGGTCGGCGGCGATGTCGTGGCCGCCCTGCCCGGTGGCGGCGCGGAACGACGGCAGGTCGGGGTAGGTGGTGCCGGCCCAGGAGTAGGGGGCGCCGCCGCTGATCGGGTCGATCAGGTTGTAGTCGGCGACGGACCCCTCGGTCGACTGCGGGGAGACCGCGATCGCGGTGGCGTTCTCCGTGGTGGTGCAGGCCGCGCGGAGCCGGTTGGTGCGCACGACGTTGTTCTGGATCTCCACCCCGGGGGATGCCCCGGCCACGTCGATTCCCCGGGTGCAGTAGGTGAGCATCGTGTTGTTGGTGATCACCGTGCCGGGGACGTCGGTGGCCAGCAGACCCCCGTAGTAGAGCTGGTTGTGGACGACGACACTGCCGGTGACGCCGGGGTCGATCCGCACCGCCGGCTGCGGAGTCGCGGCGACGTTGCTGAAGAAGCCCCGACTGATGGTGACGTCGCTGGACCCTCCGGCGATGCGCACGACCTCGGGGCCGCGCGAAACGGAGGCCGTGACGCCGTCGATGGTGACCCGGGTCGAGCGGTCGACCACGAGGGGCGTCTTCTCCGGCTGGGTCGCCAGCCGGAAGCCCTCGATCACGACGTCGTGCACCCCGGTCACGGTGAAGACCGTGCCGATGGTGGCGTTACCGTCGAGGCTGCCCACGTCGACCCGGCCCTCCGGCCCGTTGACGGCGCGGAAGGTGATGGGCGCGTCCGCCGTGCCCGAGCGGTTGAAGGTCACCGCCTCCGCATAGGCACCGGGCTGCACCAGTACGGTCTGGCCCGGCTGGGCCACGGCCGCCGCCGCCGAGATCGTGCAGAACGGAGCGGTCATGCTGCCGTTGCCGCCCGGCGCGCATTGCTTGTTGCTCACGTACAGCTCGTCGGCCACCGCCTGGGTGACCGGTGCCGGCGCGGCGACCGCCGCGGGTGCCGCCGGGACCACCAGGCCCGCGCCGCCGACCAGTGGTACGACCGCGAGCCGCACCCATGCACGTCTGTCCATCAACCGCCCCCGTGACAAGTCGATTTGTGGGCGGAGCGTACCGCGACGTCGACCGATGTGAGCAGCGCCGATCGGTCGATGCCCCCGACTGTTCGTCCCGTCGTCAGTCCTGTCGTTCGGTGCGTTCGATCTCGGTGAACGCCGCCCCCAGGTAGCCCTCGACCGGCCGGCCGGTCACCGCGAGCAGGTCGGCGACGAGCAGCGGGGCGTGCCGGGCGATCGCCGCCGGATCGGGCGGGGAGTCGTCCTCGCCCGGGTCGTACACGCCGAGCGCGGAGGCCAGCAGGACCAGCACCACGTGCGGGTCGACCTCCGGCCGCCACGGGGCCGCCGCCCGGACGCAGTGCTCCAGCACCTGCCGGACGTCGTCACCGTCCAGCCCGTCCGGGTGGGTCTCCTCGAGCAGCAGCCGCACCACGGCGCCGAGGACCAGGCCGGTCCGCTCGGCCCCGCCGAGCCGCGCGGTCGCCGCCTCGTACGCTTCACCGTCGCGAACCCTCGTGGCCTCGACGGCGTCGGTGGCGGCGACGGCGATCTCGCGGGCCGATGCGGGCAGGTGTCGCCAGGTCACGCTCACCGGGCCAGCATGGCAGAGCCGACCGACAGCGCCCGTGGACGTGCGCTTGATCACGTGGCACGCGCGAGCGGCGGCAAAATGCGTCGCGACCTGTCAGACCCGGTGGAAAGAATCGCAGCATGCTGCGCCGATCCCTCCCCCGCCGTCCGGAAGCCCGACGCATCCTGCTCGGCACCCTGCTGTCGGCGATCGGTCGCGGCCTCACCCTGCCGTTCCTGTTCATCTACCTGACCGACGTGCGCGGGCTCTCCGATCCGCGCGCCGGCCTGGTCATCGGCTGGTACGGCGCGGTCACCCTGGCGCTCTCCCCACTGGGCGGGACGCTGATCGACCGGTTCGGCGCCCGCCGGGTGGTGCTGCCGTCCCTGCTGATCGAGGCGATCGGCACCGGGTCGCTCGCGCTGGTCGACTCGACCGCCTCCGCGTTCGGGGTGGCCACGGTGATCGCGATCGGCAGCTCCGCGATCTGGTCGGGGCAGAACACCATCCTCGCCTCGCTCACCGCCGACGACGAGCGGCAGCGGGTGTACGGGCTGAACTTCGCCCTGCTCAACCTCGGCATCGGCGTGGGCGGCCTGACCTCCGGCGCCATCGTCGACGTCGCCCGACCGGTGACCTTCCAGGCGATCTACCTGCTCGACGCGCTCAGCTACCTGACGCCGGCGGTCATCCTGCTGACCCTGCCGCACGTCGGGCACCGGCTCGCCGCCGGCGCGGCCGGCGCGAAGACGGGCGGCGGGGGTTACCTCACCGTGCTGCGGGACCGCCCGTTCCGCCGCCTGGTGATCTTCGGCCTGGTGCTCACCACCTGCGGGTACGCCCAGATCGAGGTCGGTTTCACCGCGTACGCGGTCCGGGTGGCCGAGGTGACCCCGCGGGTCGTCGCCTGGGCACTGGCCGGCAACACCCTGATGATCGTGCTCGCCCAGCTCCTGGTGATCAGGCGGATGGAGGGGCGCAGCCGCACCGGAGGGCTCGCGGTCGTCGGCGCGGTCTTCGCGACCGCCTGGCTCACCCTCGGCGCGGCCGGCTTGATCGGCACTGGCAACGCCCTGGTGGCGGCGCTCGGCGTGGTGGCCTGCGCGGCGATCTTCGGGTTCGGCGAGACCCTGCTGTCGCCGGTGATGCCGGCGCTGACCAACGCGCTGGCCACCGACGAGCTGCGCGGCAGGTACAACGCGATGAGCTCGATGATCTTCGGGATCAGCGGGGTGATCGGCCCGGTCACCGCGGGCCCGCTGATCGGCGCCGCCGACGGCAAGGTCTGGGTCGCCGTCGTGGTGGGTGGCTGCCTGGCCGCCTCGCTGATCGCCCTCTCGCTGCGTCCCCTGCTCACCGCCATCCAGGACGGCCGGCCCGCCGCCACCGCCGACCGCACCCCCGAACCCGCCCCCGCCTGACCCACCCCCACCTCGCCCCCCTCACCCCTCACCCCGCGCCCCTCACCCCGCAAACCCGCGCACTTTCACGGAAAGCGGGCCTATGGAGCGCGCCATAGCCCCGCTTTCCGTGAAAGTGCCGGGGCGGGGCGGGGCGGCGCGGGGCGGGGCGGGGCGGGGCGGGGGCGGGGGGCGCGGCGCGGCGGGTGGGGAAGGAGCGGGCGCGGGAACGGGGACGGGCCCCGGAGCGGGTGCTCCGGGGCCCGTTCGTGGGCGGGCTCCTGCCGTCAGGCGGCGGGGACCTCGGCGGTGGTGCGGATGCGGTCCAGGGCCGGCGCGCTGACCGGCGAGGACGCGGTCAGGTACGCCACGAAGGCATCCAGGTCGATCATGCCGGTGACCTGGTTGGTGCCGCTCTTGAGCGCGGTGAACCCGTCACCGCCGCCGGCCAGGAAGTTGTTCACCGTGACCCGGTAGGTGCCGGCGTCGGTGACCGTCACGCCGCCGAGGGTGAGGCTGCCCCGGACGACCCGGGTACCGGCGCACGGGTCGGCGGTGGTGCCGGTGGTGCCGTTCACGTCGACGGTGTAGCGGACCGTCGAGGACGGGTAGAGCGTGCGGCCGACGACGAACTGCTGCTCCAGCACGCAGTAGAGCTGCGCGCCGGTGAGGTCGAGCGTGACCAGGTTGTTGGCGAACGGCTGGACCGTGAACGCCTCCTCGTAGGTGACCTGGCCGGCGTCGAGGTCGGCGCGGACACCACCGGGGTTCATGAAGGCGCCGAGCGCGCCCTGCTCGTTGTCGGTCGCCGCGAACTGCGCGTCAGCGATCACGTTGCCGAGCGGGGACTCGCCCTTGGCCGTACCGAACAGGGTCTCCTGCACGCGGTTCAGCGGCTCGGCGGTCTCGCCGACGACCTTGGTGGCGACCGGGCCGAGCGCCGTCTTGTAACGGGTGATCAGCTCGGTCTGCGCCGCGTCCTTGGTGACGTCCCGGGTGACCACGACGTTGTTGGCCTTGGCGGTCAGCACGTCGCCGGTCTTCCGGTCGATCTGCAGGTCGATGTCGGTGACCAGGCGACCGAACGAGCTGGCGCTGGTGACCAGCTTGCCGTTGATCTCGCAGTTGTACGCCTGGTGGGTGTGCCCGCTGACCACGACGTCGATCGACGGGTCCATCCGGTTGGCGATGTCGACGATCGGGCCGGTGAAGCCCTTGCAGTCGTTGATGCCGCCGGTCGCCTCCTGCTGACCGCCCTCGTGCAACAGCACGACGATGGTCTGCACGCCCTGCGAGCGCAGAATGCGGGCGTACTTGTTGGCGGTCTCCGCCTCGTCGCTGAAGGTGAGGCCGGCGACGCCCTCCTGGGAGACGATCTGCGGAGTGCCCTCCAGGGTCATCCCGATGAAGCCGACCTTGACGCCGTCGACCTTCTTGACCGCGTACGGCGGCAGCAGCGGCTGGCCGGTCTCGGTCTTGAACGCGTTGGCGGAGAGGTACTGGAAGCCGGCGCCGGTGTACGGGGTGCCGTCGGCGCAGCCGTCGACCGGGTGGCAGCCGCCGTTCTGGATGCGCAGCAGCTCGTTGGCGCCCTCGTCGAACTCGTGGTTGCCGACGCTGGCGAAGTCCAGCCCGGCCATGGTGAGCGACTCGATGGTCGGCTCGTCGTGGAACGCGGCGGAGAGCAGCGGGGAGGCGCCGATCAGGTCACCGGCGGCGACCGTGATGGTGCGCTCCTGCTCCTCCTCGGTGGCGCCGCGCAGGGCGGCGAGCTGGGTGGCGAGGTATTCGGCGCCACCCGCGGGCTGACCGGCGATGGTGCCGCTGGAGCCGGTCGGCGGTTCGAGGTTGCCGTGGAAGTCGTTGAGGGCGAGCAGCTTGACGTCGACCGGCTTGGGGCCGGCCTCGGCCTGGCTCGGGTTGACGGCGACCGTGCTCAGCGCGGCCGCGGCGAGTGCGGTCAGGCCGATGGCGGCCCGACGCATCCCGGGGACGGACATGGAACTCCTCGTGAGGTTCGGCGTTGGACGCGGCACGGGCGATGGTTCGCCCGGCCACCCTGATCCGTGCCGTGACAGGGGGCGATCGCGGATGGCGGCGGTCGGGGGTCGCCGCTCCGTCAGGGGACAGCCTCTCATCTCCGCCACCGCCGGTCGACTGGGGAAGTCGAACAGAGCTGCGGATACGTGAGGTGACCCGGCCTGGACGTTCGGACCATTCCGACATGACGGGTAGGTGACGGCGGTACGGCGGTCGGCGTCGGATTCGCGTCGGTGGCACCGACCAGGATGGGAGACGACGAGGAGAGGATCCATGGATGACTGACGCGACCCTGGCGGTGGGCACGGTGCGCTCCGCCGACGGCACGACCATCGCGTACGAGCCCAGCGGCGACGGGCCGGCGATCGTGCTGGTGGGCGGCGCGTTCAACGACCGGACCACCACCCGCGCGCTGGCCGCCGCGCTGGCCGAGGACTTCACCGTGTTCGGGTACGACCGGCGCGGCCGGGGCGACAGTGGCGACACCGCCCCGTACGCGGTGCAGCGGGAGATCGAGGACCTGGCGGCATTGATCGGGGCGGCCGGTGGCAGGGCGTACCTCTACGGGATCTCGTCCGGCGCGATTCTCGCCGCCCTTGCGACCGCGGCCGGGCTCCCGGTCGCGGGGCTGGCCCTCTTCGAGCCGCCGTTCCGGGTGGGGCCGCACGACGGGGCGGGCGCGGCGCTCGCGCCCCGGCTGGCCGAGCTGGTGACGGCGGGCCGGCGGGGCGACGCGGTCGAGTGCTTCCTGCGCGACGCGGTGGGCCTCCCCGACGACCAGGTACGCGGCATGCGTGACCAACCGATGTGGCCCTGGCTGGAGATGCTGGCCCCGTCCCTGGTCCACGACGCCACGGTCACCGGGGACGGCACTCCTCCCGCCGACCGGCTCGCCAGCATCACCGCGCCGACGGTCGTGCTGGACAGCACGGGCAGCCCGCAGTGGCTGCGCGACGCGACGGGCGCGACCGCCGACGCGGTCCCGGGTGCCCGGCGGGTGAGCCTGCAGGGCGGTTTCCACGAGGTGCCCGCCGACCGGCTCGCCGCCGAGCTGCGCCGACTCCTGCTCGGCTGACCGCCCGCAGCGCCGGCCACCGGCCGAGGGGCGATCGCCCAAGACGTGGTCGGCCGCCCCGGGCAGGGGCGGCGGCTCCCGGTGCGGAGGAGCCGGCGCCCGCTGCCCGGGGCGGTCGGATGGCGTGCCGACTCCCGCCCCTTTTCGGGATGCCGGCCGCCCGGCCTGCGCGCGGTTCGGTGGCCCGCCCGGTGGTTGGTCAGCAGTCGGGCCGATCTCGGGGGTCGGCCGCGAAGTGGGCCGAGGCTATCGATGCGATGCGGCAATTGTGGACCGTGAAACCTCTGCGCCGGCAAACAGATCCGTGAGTCCCGGTGGGTCGAGACTGGACGGTGAGCCAGGTCAGCGCGATCGTCGGCCTCGGAGCAGCCCTTCCGCCGACGCCCGCCCGCCGACCGGCCGGCGACGCGACCCGATCGGCGCACCGTCCGTCGGCTGCCCGACGGCGATCAGGTCAGCGTGCCGGCACGGCCGCCACCAGGTCGGTCAGGTCGGCGCGGGTCCAGTGCCCGGTCACCCCAGGGCGGTCGGCCAGGTAGGCGACGGTCCGCGCGACCGACCAGCCGTGCGCCGCCCGCAGCCCGGCCGCGATCATCCCCAGGTAGACCGGCGCGGGCGCGGTCCACGCCACCTCGCCCGCCCGCCAGGGCGCGGTGAAGGTCAGCATCGGCACCCCGTCGCGCACGCCGACCCGCAGCAGCGTCTCGTACCGGCCGGGGCCCAGAGTGGCTCGCCCGGTCTCGACGGCCACGGCGATCAGGTCGAGGTCGGCGCCGGGCGGGCGGTACATCTCCTGCGCGGCGATGTCGGCGAACTGCCCGGCGGTGAGCAGGTAGCCGCGCGCCGCCGCCGTGCCCGGCAGTTCGGGATCGTAGAACGCCATCCCGCCCGTCCAGGCCCGGGACTCCCCGGCGAAGTAGACGCCGCCGGGGACCAGCACCGCTTCCGTCCGGCGCGGTGGCCGGCAGTCCCGACACCCGGGGTACGACCGCAGCCCGCCGGGTGGCCGGCCGCCGGAGAGGTACCAGCCGAGCCGTGCCGGATCCATGTTCGACCCGTACGCGACGTACCAGAGGAGCCGCACCCGGCGAGGATCAGTAGCCGCAGGTCTGACCGGCGGCGTGGCTGACCTGCACGGTGTGGGTGACGCAGCCGCCGTCGTCCACCGCGTGCAGCAGGAAGGCGGTCGGCTCGTCGACCCAGCCGATCTCGTCGTCGGCGTTCATGGTCAGCGACGCCTGCCGCCAGGTGCTCGGCGCGACGGTCAGCACGGTGCCGGCGTACCCGGTGGTCACCGGGCGGTGCAGGTGGCCGGCGGCGACGCGTACCACGTGGGGGTGTCGGCGGACGACCTCGGCGAGCGCGTCACCGTCGGCGAGCCGGACGGCGTCGGCGGCCGGGACGCCGACGGCGACCGGCGGGTGGTGCAGGCAGACCAGGGCGGGCACGTCCGGGCGGCCGGCCAGCACCCCGTCGAGCCAGCCGAGCTGGTCCTCGCCGAGCCGGCCGCCGCCCTCCCCGGGGGTCAGCGAGTCCAGCACCACGACGGTCACGTCCGGATGATCGACGTGGTAGTACGCGGAGAAGCCACCGCCCAGGTACGGGGTGCCGCCGAAGGCGTCCAGCAGCGACTCCCGGTCGTCGTGGTTGCCGGCGACCAGGTGCACCGGCAGCGGGTACCGCCCGATCACCTCGCGCAGCGTCGCGTACTCGTCGGGACGACCCTGGTCCACCAGGTCGCCCGTGATCACCACGCAGTCCGGGCGCGGGCGCAGCGCCAGCACCCGGCCGAGGGCGCGGTGCAGACCGGCGGCGGGGACGGCGCCGAGCACGCCGTTGGTCAGGTGCGGGTCACTCAGCTGGGCGATGAGCATGGCTCCTCCACTGCGACCGGGACCTTCACGCTAACCCGGCGAGCCGTCGCGGGCGGGCCCGTCGCGCAGCCCCACAGGCCGTGTCCACAGCCTGTGGATGGCACATGTGTACGAACAGGAGATGATCTTTCGCGTGGCGGACCGCCGTCGGCTGAGTACGCTTGATCGCAGCCCCGGCGCCGGCCGGGCCCACCCCCACCTGGAAGAACGTGGATCACGAGCGAGTCGTCCGCGACGTCACGGTCCGCCTGCCGATGGCGTCGACCGCAGTCGAGGCGTGCCAGTGGACCGTGACCGCGCTCGCCCGGTACGCCCCCGCGACGATCTCCGTGCTGCTCCAGGTCCACGACCGGCTGCGCTGCGTCGCCGCCACCGGATCATGGCAGGTCTTCTCCACCGTGCCGCCGAAGTCCGGCATCGTCGGCCGGGTCTACGCCTCCGGCGAGGGGGCCACGGTGCCCGACGTCAGCGCCGACCCGGACTACCTCCCGCTGCGCCCGGACGTGACCGCCGAGATCTGCGTACCGGTGCTCGACCCGGCGGGCCGCCCGATCGGGGTGCTCGACCTGCAGTGGAGCGGGCCGGCCGAGCTGGGGCGGTGGCGGCAGACCGCGGAACGGCTGGCCGGCCGGCTGGGCGCACGGATCGTGGCCCTCGGCGGACCGCCGGCCGAGAGCCGCAGCGAGAAGCTGCTGCGCCACGCCACCGCGTTCGCCGCCGCCCCGACCGGCCGGGACCTGATGGCCGCGGCGCTCACCGCGGCCCGGGACGTCTCCACCCTCTCCTGCGCGGTGCTGGTGCTCACCGGTCGCAGTGGTCCCCGCCTCGGCGACCCGACCGGTGCGCCGGGCGAGTTGGAGACGCGCATCCGGGCCGAACTGACCGAGGCCGGGGCCGGACCGCTCAACCGGATGGTGGCCCGGGCGCACCGGCACGGCACCGCGTACACGCTGGGCGAGGCGGATCATCCGCCCACGGACGAGTACGCCCCGCTGGCCCGGGCCGGGGTACGCACCCTGGTGTCGGTGCCGTTCGGCCGGCCCGACGCGGGCGGGGTGCTGCTGGTCGCCGACGAGCGGCTGCTGCGGCCCGACCCGACCACGGTCAACCTGATCGAGTTGCTGGCCGGGCAGGCCTGGGGTGCGCTGGACCGGCTCCGTACGCTGGCCCGGCTCCGCGAGCAGGCCAGCTCCGACCCGCTCACCGGGCTCCGGCACACCGGGCCGTTCGGCCAGCGGATCAGCGCGGCCACGCCGGGGCGTACCGCCCTGCTCGCCATCGACGTGGACGGGTTCAAGACGGTCAACGACACGTACGGCCACCAGGCCGGCGACCGGCTCCTGGTCGGACTGGCCCGGGCGCTGGAGGGCGCGCTGCGGCAGGGCGACGAGCTGTACCGGGTCGGTGGCGACGAGTTCGTCGCGGTGATCGAGGTGAGCCGCCCCGAGGAGGCGGTCCGGATCGCCGAGCGGCTGACCGAGGCGGCCCGACGTACCGGACGCACCATCAGCGTCGGGGTGGCCCTCCCCCAGGCCGGCGAGTCCCCGGAACTCACCCTCCGCCGCGCCGACCAGGCCCTCTACGCGGTCAAGCGCCACGGCCGCGACGGCGTCCGCCTGGCCGCCGCCTGACCCACCCCACCGCCCCCCACCGCCCCGCCCCAGCGACTCCCCGCCGCACTTTCAGAGAAAGAGGCCCTATCCAGGCGCGGATAGGGCCTCTTTCTCTGAAAGCGGCCGTCCTCGGGCGGGGGCGCGGTGGACGGGGGCTTGGTGGGCGAGGCCCGGTGGGCGGGCCGCCGGTGGGCGGCGCTCGGGGCGAGGCCCCGGGGGCGGGGTCAGGGGCGGGTCAGTTCCTTGGCGAGGAGCTCGGCGATCTGGGCGGTGTTCAGGGCGGCGCCCTTGCGGAGGTTGTCGCCGGTGACGAAGAGGTCCAGAGCGCGCGGGTCGTCCAGGGCGCGGCGGATCCGGCCGACCCAGGACGGGTCGGTACCGACCGCGTCGATCGGCATCGGGAACTCGCCGGCGGCGGGATCGTCGACCAGGATCACGCCGGGGGCGTTGCGCAGCGCCTCCCGGGCGCCCTCGGCGTCAACCTCGGTGGCGAAGACCGCGTGCACGGCCACCGAGTGGCCGGTCACCACCGGCACCCGTACGCAGGTCGCGGAGACCTTCAGGTCGGGCAGCCCGAGGATCTTGCGCGACTCGTTGCGAATCTTCATCTCCTCGGACGACCACCCGAAGTCGGCGAGCGAGCCGGCCCACGGCACCACGTTGAGCGCCAGCGGCGCGGGGAACGGGCCGAGCTCGTCGCCGACGGCCTGGCGCACGTCGCCCGGGCGGGAGCCGAGCACCCGGTCCCCGGCGATCTTGCCGAGCTGGAGGTGCAGCGCGTCCACGCCGGCCTGACCCGCCCCCGACACCGCCTGGTACGAGGAGAGCACCAGCTCGCGCAGGCCGTACTCGCGGTGCAGCGGGGCGATCGCCACGATCATCGCGAGCGTGGTGCAGTTCGCGTTGGCGATGATCCCCTTGGGCCGGTTGCGTACCTGCTCGGGATTGATCTCCGGGACCACCAGCGGCACGTCGCGGTCCATCCGGAACGCGCCGGAGTTGTCGACCACGACCGCCCCGCGGGCCACGGCGACCGGCGCCCACTCGACGGACACCTCGTCCGGCACGTCGAACATGGCGACGTCGACGCCGTCGAACGCCTCCGGGGTGAGCGCCCCGACGGTCAGCTCCTCGCCCCGGCAGCGCACCTTGCGACCGACGGAGCGTTCCGAGGCGAGCAGCCGGATCTCGCCCCAGACGTTGCGCCGGGAGGAGAGCAGCTCGCACATCACGGTCCCGACGGCGCCGGTCGCTCCGACGACGGCGAGCGTGGGCTGCGCCGACACGGGCGCTACCGTCCCGTCCCCGCGTAGACCACGGCCTCGGAGTCGCCGCCCAGCTCGAACTGGTCGTGGATGGCCCGGACCGCCTTGTCGAGGTCGGTGTCCCGGCAGACCACGGAGACCCGGATCTCCGAGGTGGAGATCATCTCGATGTTGACCCCGGCCGCGCCGAGGGCGGCGAAGAAGCCGGCCGCGACACCGGGGTGCGACCGCATGCCGGCGCCGATCAGCGACACCTTGCCCACGTGGTCGTCGTAGAGCAGGCCGCGGAACTTGACGACTTCCTGGATCTTGCTGAGCGCGGCCATGGCGGTGGGGCCGTCGGTCTTGGGCAGCGTGAACGAGATGTCCGTGCGACCGGTGCCCTCGGTGGAGACGTTCTGCACGATCATGTCGATGTTGATCTCGGCGCCGGCCACGGTGTCGAAGATCCTGGCGGCGGCACCCGGCTCGTCCGGCACGCCGACAATCGTGATCTTGGCTTCACTGCGGTCGTGGGCGACCCCGGTGATCAGTGCCTGTTCCACGGGAAGGTCCTCCATCGATCCGGTGACCATGGTGCCGGTGTTGGTCGAGTATGACGAACGGACGTGGATCGGCAACCCCGCGCGCCGCGCGTACTCCACGCTGCGCAGGTGCAGCACCTTGGCGCCGCAGGCGGCCAGCTCCAGCATCTCCTCGTAGGTGATCTGCTTGATGTGCCGGGCGTTCGGCACGATCCGCGGGTCGGCGCTGAAGATGCCGTCCACGTCGGTGTAGATCTCGCAGACGTCGGCGCGCAGCGCGGCGGCGAGCGCCACGGCGGTGGTGTCCGAGCCGCCCCGGCCCAGCGTGGTGACGTCCTTGGTGTCCTGCGAGACGCCCTGGAAGCCGGCGACGATCACCACCGCGCCCTCGTCGAGCGCGCCCTTGAGCCGGCCCGGGGTGACGTCGATGATCCGCGCCCGCCCGTGTACCGAGGTGGTGATGACACCGGCCTGCGAGCCGGTGAACGAGCGGGCCTCGTACCCCAGGTTGTGGATGGCCATCGCGAGCAGCGCCATGGAGATCCGCTCGCCGGCGGTGAGCAGCATGTCCAGCTCACGGCCCGGCGGCAGCGGGCTGACCTGGTTGGCCAGGTCGAGCAGCTCGTCCGTGGTGTCGCCCATCGCGGAGACCACCACCACGACGTCGTCGCCGGCCTTGCGGGCGGCGACGATCCGCTCCGCCACCCGCTTGATGCGCTCGGCGTTGGCGACGGAGGACCCGCCGTACTTCTGCACCACGAGTGCCACGACGGTGCACTCCCTCCCAGCGACGACCCTGAGCGTGCCGACGCCGCCGGTCAGATGGTCCGGCGGCGCGTGTCAGACCTGTCCAGGGTATCGGGCGGTACGCGAGGTCGGGTCGGGTGATCCCACCATCCGGCGGAAGCGCCCGGTCGACGCCCTGCCCAGGGCGGTCGCCCCGGCGCCCGCCGACACGCCGGGCGCCGTCGGCGGCACGGGTCCGTGGGCGGGGGGGCGGGCGGCGCAGAATGACCCGGTGCCTGCCCATCTGCGCGCGACGTACCGGTCGACCGGCGTCCTGGTCCTGCTCCTGCCGGCGCTGCTCACCGCCTGCACCGCCGACCGGCCGGCCCCGCCACCCACCGCCGGATCCGCCGACCCGGCACCGGCCGAGGTGGACGCGGCCCGGGACGAGCTGGCCGCGCTGGCGGCGGCGGCGCGGGACCGCCACCTGACCGCCCGCTACACGCTCACCGGCACCGACGGGCCGACCCGGGACGTCACGGTGACCAGCGCGGCGGACGGCACCTGGCGGGTCGACGTCCCGGGCGGCGCGCTCGGCGGCACGGCGGACGTCTCGCTGGCCACCACCGTCGACGGGCTCTTCCAGTGCGGCCTGCCGTCGGCCGGCCGCCCCGAGGCAGCCGGCTGCGTCCGCCTCGGCGACCGGGACGATGCGGTGCCGCGCCGACTGGACCCCCGGGTGCAGCACCCGTTCACCGACTGGCTGGAGGTGCTCACCGACCGACGCACGCCACTGGCGGTCTCCCCCGCCACCACGCCGGCGGGCGTGGCCGGCACCTGCTACGCGGTGGAGACCACCTCCGCCTCGCTCAACCCGCCGCTGGACGTCGGGATCTACTGCTACGAGCCGGACGGGACGCCCACCTACGTCCGGGCCGCCCTCGGCACGCTCACCCTGGCCGGGCCGCCCGGACCGGGCCCGGCCACCGCGCCGCTGGCCGGGCCGGTGGTGAACGCCGAACCGCTCGGCGTGGAGGCACCCGCGCCGAGCGACAGCACGGGCGCGGGAACGCCCTGACCTGGCGCGGCGTTACGGGTGCGATTGACCACATTTGCCCCCACCCGCCCTTCGGGGCGAATCACCTATACGGGACGCTCTTCGCATGGTCGACCTCACCCCGCTGCTCGCCTTCCGCTGGAGTCCCCGGGCCTTCGACCCGGCCGCCGAGCTGACCGGGGAGGAGGCGTCCTCGCTGCTGGAGGCCGCCCGCTGGGCCCCCTCGACGGGCAACGCCCAGCCCTGGCGGTTCGCCCTCGGCCACCGCGACGACGAGACCTGGAAGCGGACCCTGGTCAGCCTCCCGGAACCCGACCAGCGCTGGGCCCGGCACGCCGCCGCTCTGGTGGTCGGCGCGCACGCCGGCACCGACCCCGAGCGGGCCGCGTACGACCTGGGGCAGGCGATGGCCCACCTCACCGTGCAGGCCACCGCGCTCGGCCTGTACGTGCACCAGCTCACCCGCTTCGACCGCGCCGCGCTCTGCGCCGACCTCGACCTGCCGCCCGCCGTACGCCCGCTGGTGGTGGTGGCGGTGGGCCGGCTCGGCGACCCGCTCGACCTGCCGGAGGAGCTGCGCCGGCGGGAGATCGCGCTGCGCCGCCGACACCCGGTGCACGCCCTGCTGCTGCGCTGAGGCATCCACCGCCACCCGTCGGTCGGCGGCAGAACCGCCCTCGGGCGGGTCACTCTCCCCGGCTGGCCCGCAGCAGCACCGCCGCCGCGTCGGTTCCCCGGTAGAGCACGTGCCGCCCCTGCCGGACCCGGGAGACCAGCCCGGCGGCGTGCAGCGCGGCCAGGTGCTGAGAGACGTTTCCCGCCGACATCCCGGTCCGCCGGGCCAGGTCGCTGGTGGTGGCCGCGCTGTCGAGCAGGTGGAGCAGCGCCGCCCGGCCTGACCCGATCACCCGGGCCAGCGGGTCGCCGGATGGTGCCGGGGCCGCCTCCCAGAGGGTGGCCACCGCCCGCACCGGGTACGTCCCGCCGGGCGGCGAGTCCTCCAGCAGGTTCCACAGCACCCGCTGGGGCGTGAAGACCCCCGGATTCAACGCGATACCGCGACCGCCCAGGTGGAAGTCGAGCCGCCACGGGTCGTCGCTGACCACCCGGTCACCGGCCCAGCGCACGGTGGGGTGCAGCCCGGCGAGGGCCAGCCCGGCACCGCCCTCGGCGAGTTGGCTGCCCCGGTGCGCGATGTCCGCCTCCAGCAACGCCCGCATCCTCGGCCAGTCCGGGGCGATGGCCACGTCGTGCCACACCCGCAGCGCGGTGACCAGTGCCGGCAGCATGGCCTTCGGGTCGGTACGCAATGCCTGGCCGAACGGACCGAGCGGCCGTTTCGGGGTGGTGGCCAGCAGGTCCCGCACCACCACCGCCGGCGGCGTCGCCCGGACCTGCTCGAGACTCTCCTCGAAATCGACGTCCGGGCCGGGCGGGGGTGGTGTGAGGAAGTCGGGCAGCCAGGCGCGCGGGCGGGTCAGCTCCCGCAGGGGGCCCACCGCGACGGCCACCTCCGGACGTGCGACGAACGTCCGGGCCCGGTCGATCCAGGGCAGGTGGAGGGCGCTGCGGATCGGGTCCCGCAACACCCACAGGCTGGAGACCGTCTCCCACACGGGAGAAACCGCGAACCGCACCCCCGCGACGTCCGCGGTCTCGAACCGCAGCTGCGACATCCTCCACCCCCGTCGAGAATTCGGCCCAGCCTAAAAGGCTCGACCCGCGAGCGGGGGGCACGGTTGGCTCACCGGCCATGGGAACCAGGGACACCATCCGCACTGCCGTCCGGCACGTCGTGCCACCCGCCGGCCTGACCCGGGCCCTCGCCGTGCAGGCCATGGTCTACGCGGTCGGTAACGGCCTCTTCCAGGCGGGCAGCGCGGTCTTCTTCACCCGCGCGCTCGGGCTCAGCGCGACGCAGGTCGGGCTCGGCCTGTCCATCGCCGCCGGGGTGTCGCTGCTCGGCACCGTGCCGCTCGGCGGGCTCACCGACCGGTACGGCCCGCAGCGGGTCTGGCTGGCCGGCCTGGTGCTCGACGCGGCGCTCTTCTCGGCGTACCCGTTCGTGGGCGGTTTCGCCGGATTCCTCGCGGTGGTGGTGGCGCTGGCCGCGGTGGACGCCGCCACCGGGGTGGCCCGGCAGGTCTACTCGATCAACGCGCTGCCCCCGGCCGAGCGGGTCACCGCGATGGCGTACCAGCGCTCGTCGCTGAACGTCGGATTCGGGCTCGGGGCGGTGATCAGCGGCCTGGTGCTCGCGGTGGACACGACGGCGGCGTACCGGGGGATGGTGTGGTTCATCGCGGCGGTGTTCCTGGTCACGGCGGCCTTCGTCCGCCGGCTGCCCCGGCTGCCCGAGGTGGCCCGGCCGGCGGAGCCGATGAGCCGGCTGGCCGTGCTCCGGGACCGCCCCTTCATGGCGGTGTCCCTGCTCTCCGGGCTGCTCACCGCGCACCAGACGCTCTACCTGACGGTCATGCCGTTGTGGATCCTGACCCACACCGACGCCCCGAAGACGGTGATCGCCGGGCTGGTGCTGCTGAACACGATCCTGATCGTGCTGCTCCAGGTACGGGCCAGCCGGGGCGCCGACACCACCTCCGGCGCGGCCGGGGCGTCCCGCCGGGGTGCCCTGCTGATCGCCGGGTTCTGCCTGGTCCTGCCGCTCTCCGGGGTGACCCGCGGCGGGCTCACGGTGGTGGTGCTGGTGGCTGCCGCGACGCTGCTCATCGTGGCCGAGTTGATCGAGTCGGCGGGCACCTGGGGGCTGACCGCCACCCTGCCGCCCGCCGCCCAGCGCGGTGCGTACGTCGGGGCGTTCCGGCTCGGCACGCAGTTGCAGTACCTGATCGCGCCGGCCGGGCTGACCGCGCTCGGCGTCGCCACCGGCGGCTGGGGCTGGTACCCGACGGCGGCGCTCTTCGTGATCATCGGGTTGGCCGTGGTGCCGGTGGTCGCCTGGGCCGAGCGGACCCCTCGCCTCGGCGAGGCCGCCCCGGAGCCGGCGGTGGGTGCTGCGACTCCGATCTCATAGTCCGGACCTGCCTTCCCACCCCCCGTCTCACCACGTAGGGTGACCCTGTCATGTGGCAGGCGTACCTCCTCCTTGGTCGCCGCGACGAGGCCTGACCGGCCGGCACCTCGTCGCGGAGTCGAACCGCGCCGTCCAGCACATCCGAACTTCTCTGGCCCACCGGGCACCGTCGCCCGGCAGCAGGCCGACACCTTCCGATTGCTGACGCCCGACATGACCCACGGGAGCACTCCGCCATGGCTCAACCCGCCACTGACGCCGAGACCGATCCGATCGCCCGGCAGCGCCCCAGCCGGATGCCGTTCCACCGTTACCAGCCCTACCAGCAGCAGTTCCGGATCGACCTGCCGGACCGTGCCTGGCCGACCCGGCACGTCGACGTGGCACCGCGCTGGTGCGCGGTCGACCTGCGCGACGGCAACCAGGCCCTGATCGACCCGATGTCCCCGGAGCGCAAGCGCCGGATGTTCCAGCTGCTGGTGCAGATGGGCTACAAGGAGATCGAGGTCGGCTTCCCCTCGGCCAGCCAGACCGACTTCGACTTCGTCCGGCAGCTGATCGAGCAGGACCTGATCCCGGAGGACGTCACCATCCAGGTGCTCACCCAGTGCCGGGAGCACCTGATCGACCGGACCTTCCAGTCGCTGCGCGGCGCGCGCCGGGCGATCGTGCACTTCTACAACTCCACCTCGACGCTCCAGCGCCGGGTGGTCTTCGGGCTGGACCGCGACGGCATCACCGACATCGCCACCCAGGGCGCCCGGCTGTGCCAGAAGTACGCCGAGATCCACACCCCGGACACCGAGATCCACTACGAGTACTCGCCGGAGTCGTACACGGGCACCGAGCTGGAGTACGCGCTGGAGGTCTGCGCGAAGGTCATCGAGGTGGTCGACCCGACCCCCGACCGCAAGCTGATCGTCAACCTGCCGGCCACCGTCGAGATGGCCATGCCGAACGTGTACGCCGACTCGATCGAGTGGATGCACCGGCACCTGCCCCGGCGGGACAGCCTGGTGCTGAGCCTGCACCCGCACAACGACCGGGGCACCGGGGTGGCCGCCGCCGAGCTGGGCCTGCTGGCCGGCGCCGACCGGATCGAGGGCTGCCTGTTCGGCAACGGCGAGCGCACCGGCAACGTGGACCTGGTGACCCTGGGCCTCAACCTGTTCTCCCAGGGCATCGACCCGATGATCGACTTCTCGAACATCGACGAGGTCAAGCGCGCCGTCGAGTACTGCAACCAGCTGCCGGTGCACGAGCGCCACCCGTACGCGGGCGACCTGGTCTACACCGCCTTCTCCGGCTCGCACCAGGACGCGATCAACAAGGGCTTCGACGCGCTGGCCGCCGACGCGGCGGCCGCCGGGGTGCCGGTCGACCAGCAGCCGTGGGCGGTGCCGTACCTGCCGATCGACCCGAAGGACCTGGGCCGTACCTACGAGGCGGTCATCCGGGTCAACTCGCAGTCCGGCAAGGGCGGCGTCGCGTACATCATGAAGACCGAGCACCAGCTCGACCTGCCGCGCCGGCTCCAGATCGAGTTCTCCGGGGTGGTCCAGCAGGTCACCGACCACGACGGCGGCGAGGTCGACCCGGGCACCATGTGGGAGATCTTCGCCCGCCACTACCTGCTCGACCACCAGAGCGACCCGGCCGTCACGCTGTCCGGTTACTCGATCGGCACCGTCGACGGCAAGGTCGAGATCGAGGCCGAGGTGGAACTCGGCGGGGAGCGCCGCGCGCTCGCCGCGGTCGGCAACGGCCCGATCGACGCGTACGTCAACGCGCTCCAGGCGGTCGGCGTGGCGGTACGCGTGCTCGACTACCACGAGCACGCGCTCTCCTCCGGTGGTGACGCGCAGGCCGCCGCGTACGTCGAGTGCGACGTCGACGGTCGGACGGTCTGGGGCGTCGGGATGGACGCCAACATCGTCACCGCCTCGGTGAAGGCGGTCACCAGCGCGGTCAACCGCGCCCGTGCCTGAGGCTGAGGCGTTGCGGCAGGGTCCGGCTCCGGCCGGGCCCTGCCGTACCCGCCCGCTCAGACCGGGGTGACCCCGGCCGACCAGCCGTCGCCGAGCACCACCGCCTGGGCGACGACCACCCGCTCGCCGTCGAACGTGATGGCCGGGGAGCCGTGCAGCCGGTAACCGTCGGCCAGCGCCTCGCTGACCCGGCGACAGAAGTCGGCGTCGTCCGGCCCGGTCAGCAGCCGGTAACGCAGCCGGTCGTCATGATCATTCATCCGCCGACCGTAGCAACCGGTCTGCTGGGTCGAGGCGGCAGCGAGGGGCCCGCTACGACGGCGGGGCCCGCCGGGGTGGCCGGTGCACGAGCAGGCCGGCCGTCACCGCGCCGGCGAGCAGCAACCCGGCGCACCAGGCCAGCGCCCCCCGGTACGCGTGGGTCAGCTCGGCCCGCTGCGCGTACCCGGTGCCGGTAAGACCGACCAGCAGCGGCAGCGCGGCCACCGCGAGCAGGCCACCCACCCGGGACGCGGCGTTGTTGAAGCCGCTCGCCACCCCGGCGAACCGGTCCGCGACGGCGGCCAGCACCGACGCGGTCAACGGCGCCACCACCAGCGTCAGCCCCAGCCCGAAGAGGAGCACCCCGGGCAGCACGTCCACCCAGTACGACGCGCCCGGGCCGACCCGGCGCAGCAGCAGCAGGCCCGCGGCGGCGATCACCGGGCCGACGGTCAGCGGCAGCCGGGGGCCGATCCGCGCCGACAGGGCGCCGGCCCGGGCCGAGCCGACCAGCAGCAGCACGGTCATCGGGACGGTGGCCAGCCCGGTGCGGACCGCCGACCAACCGACGACGTTCTGGAGGTAGACGGCGAAGAAGAACATGAAGCCGCCGAGCGCCGCGTAGACCACCACGGTGAACAGGTTGAGCGCCGAGAAGAGGCGGCTGGTGAACAGCCCGGTGGGCAGCATCGCCGCCTCCCCCCGGCGTCGCTCCACCAGCACGAAGGCCACCGCGCCGAGAACGCCGACCAGCACGGCCAGCAGCACCGGCAGCGAGCGCACGCCCCGCGCCGGGGCGTCGATCAGGGCGTACGTGATTCCGGCCAGGCCGAGTGCGCCGAGCAGCGCCCCGGTCACGTCGAACCGCTTCCCCCCGCTGCGCGAGGCGTCCTCGTCGCGGCTCTCCGGCACCCAGCGCAGCGCGGCCAGGATCACCGCGACCGCCAGCGGGAGGTTGATGAAGAAGATCCACCGCCAGGAGAGCGCGTCGATCAGCCAGCCACCGAGGAAGGGGCCGAGCGCGGTGGTCACGCCGGCCAGCCCGGACCAGGCGCCGATGGCCCGGCCCCGGTCGTCGGGGTGGAAGCTCGACTGGAGCACGGAGAGCGAGCCGGGGGTGAGCAGCGCCCCGCCGGCACCCTGGAGGAACCGGGCGACGACCAGCCAGCCGGTGTCCTGGGCCAGGCCGCAGAGGACGGAGGTGACGGCGAACCCGACCACCCCGACCAGGAAGACGCGGCGCCGGCCGAAGCGATCCCCCAACGCCCCGCCGAGCAGCACGAACGCGGCCAGGGTCAGCAGGTAGCCGTTGACCGTCCATTGCAGACCGGCGACGGTCGCCTCCAGTTCGGCGCCGAGCCGGGGCAGTGCCACGTTGACGACCGTGCTGTCCAGGAAGACCATTCCGGAGGCGAGGATCGCCGCCAGCAGCGTGCCCCGACCCGCGCCGCTGCGGAGCCGGAGCGCGTGCGCGGGTGCCGTCATGGGTACCAATGTGCCCGCGCCGCGTGGGAGATTCCACGAAACGCCGAAACGGTGCCCGGGTACTGTGCGGGATCGCCGGGAGCCCGCAAGCTGGAGAGGTGTCGTCTGTGCGTACCAGATCAGGAGCCCGTGGGACGGCGGCCGCCGCGCTCGCCGCGGTGCTCGCCCTCGGCGTGGGCGGTTGCGAGGTTTCCCTCGACGAGCCGGAGGCGCCGCCGAGCAGCGCCGGCAACGTCGGTGAACAGCTGGCCGAGCTGACCGTCGCCAAGGCGGGCTCGATGCGGGGCTACAGCCGCGAGCGGTTCCCGCACTGGCGGGACACCGGCACCAACTGCGACGTCCGGGACAGCGTGCTCAAGCGCGACGGGGAGGACATCCGCCTCTCCGGCTGCAACGTGGTCGCCGGCCACTGGGAGAGCGTCTACGACGGGCGCACCTTCACCGATCCGTCCGACGTGGACGTCGACCACATGGTGCCGCTGGCCAACGCGTGGCGCTCGGGAGCGAACGAGTGGGACGACGCCAAGCGCGGCGACTTCGCCAACGATCTGACCCGACCGCAGCTCATCGCGGTTTCCGCGACCTCCAACCGGGCAAAGGGTGACCAGGACCCGTCGCAGTGGAAACCGGCGAACCGGTCGTACTGGTGCAAGTACGCGGAAAGCTGGGTGACGGTCAAGCATCACTGGCGGCTGACGGTGACCAGCGCCGAGAAGGCCGCCCTCAGCGACATGTTGGAGGGTTGCACATGGGCGAACAAGCCGTGACCGGTGCCGGGCCGACTCCCGCGCCGGAGCAGATGCCGGACGCCGGCGGGGACGACGCGGCCGCCGCCACCGGCAGCGGTGGCGGCACCGGCACGACGGCCGCGACCGCCGGAATGACCGCGGACGGCCACCCGGCGGCACCCGTCGCCGTGCCGGGAGCCGGGATGAGCGCCGATGACCGCCCGGACGCGTCACCCCGGGAGCTGACCGCCGACCTGGTGGCCGGGCCCGGCGGGGTGATGACCGACGAGGCCGGCGTGGTGACCGGCGAGCTGACCCTGAAGACCCGGTACGCCGACGGGCAGGTAACCCTCTCCGTGCAGTACAAGGACGCCGACGAGTGGTACGCGGTGACCGGCGGGAAGGCCGCGCTGGCCGACCCGGCCGGGTTGGACGCCGTCCACGCCGTCGCGGTCGCCCTCCTCAACCGCCCGGAGGGCTGATACACGCCGAGGCCCCCGACTCCCGCGGAGGTTGGGGGCCTCGGCACGCGCTCACGGCGTCGGGATCAGCTCACCGGTGTCGCCCGGCGCCCCGCCGTCGTCCGGCCGGACCAGCTCCGGCTCCACCTCGTGCGGACGGATCCGGCCGGCCGCGATCTCCTCGGCGTAGTGGCAGGCGACCTTGTGCCCGCCGACCACCTCGCGCAGCGCCGGCCGCTCGTCGGCGCAGCGGGTCGGCTGCGCCCACGGGCACCGGGTGTGGAAGCGGCACCCGGACGGCGGGTTGGTCGGCGAGGGCAGGTCGCCGGCGAGCAGAATCCGCTCCCGACGGTCCTCCACCAGCGGGTCCGGCACCGGCACCGCCGACATCAGCGCCCTGGTGTACGGGTGCATCGGCTCCCGGTAGAGGTCGTCGCTGGACGCCTCCTCCACCAGGCCACCCAGGTACATCACGCCCACCGTGTCGGCGATGTGCCGGACCACCGCCAGGTCGTGCGCGATGATCAGGTACGTCAGGCCGCGCTCGTTCTGAAGGTCCTCCAGCAGGTTGAGCACCTGCGCCTGGATGGACACGTCGAGCGCCGACACCGGCTCGTCGGCGACGATCAGCTCCGGGTTGAGCACCAGCGCCCGGGCGATGCCGATGCGCTGGCGCTGGCCGCCGGAGAACTCGTGCGGGTACTTGCTCAGCGCCGACGCAGGCAGACCGACCGCCTCCAGGGTCTCCCGCAGCCGCCGGCTCGTCTGCGCCTTGTCGTTGGCGAGGCCGTGCGCCTTGAGCCCCTCGACCAGCAGCGACTCCACCGACTGCCGGGGGTCCAGGCTGGACAGCGGATCCTGGAAGATCATCTGCATCCGGCGGCGGGCCAGGCGCATCTTCTCGCCCTTGAGCTGCCGGACGTCGGTGCCGTCGAAGAGGATCTCGCCGTCGGTCGGCTCGACCAGCCGCAGCAGGCCCCGGCCCAGCGTCGACTTGCCGCAGCCCGACTCGCCGACCAGCCCGTACGTCTCACCGGCCCGGATGGCGAGCGAGACACCGTCGACGGCGTAGACGTACCCGACGGTGCGGTCGAAGAGCAGGCCGCTCTTGATCGGGAAGTGGACCTTGAGGTCGCGCAGTTCGACCAGTGGTCCGGTCCGTTCGGTCACGGGACCGCCACCTCCTCGGAAACGGGGTTGTTGCAGCGAAGGTCGCCGCCGGTGGCGGTGGGCTCCAGCGGGGGCGGGCCCTCCAGGCAGGCGTCCACGACGTTGTCGCAGCGGGGCGCGAAGGCGCACCCCTCGACCCACGGGATGTTGTCGGCCACCGAGCCGCGGATGGCGTGCAGCCGCTCGCCGCGCGGCGAGTCCAGCCGGGGCACCGAGCTGAGCAGCCCGTGGGTGTACGGGTGCCGGGCCCGGGCGAACAGCTCGTGCCGGGCGGCCCGCTCGACCACCTTGCCGCCGTAGAGCACGTTGACCGTGTCGCAGAGGCCGGCCACCACGCCGAGGTCGTGCGTGATCATGATGAGCGCGGTGCCGGTCTCGTCGACCAGTTGCTTGAGCAGGGTGAGGATCTGCGCCTGGATGGTCACGTCCAGGGCCGTGGTCGGCTCGTCCGCGATCAGCAGCCGGGGCTTGCAGGCCAGTGCGATGGCGATCAGCGCGCGCTGCCGCATGCCGCCGGAGATCTGGTGCGGGTACTCCTTCAGCCGCCGGTCCGGGTCCGGGATGCCGACCGCGTCGAGCAGTTCCCGGGCCTCCCGCAGCGCCTTCTTGCGGTCCATCCCCTGGTGCCGCTCCAGCACCTCGGCCACCTGCACGCCAATCGGGATCACCGGGTTCAGCGAGGAGAGCGGGTCCTGGAAGATCATGCCGATGTCCCGGCCACGCCGGTCCCGCATGTCGTCGGCGCGGAGCTTGAGCAGGTCGGCGCCGTCGAAGAGCACCTCGCCGCTGACCTTGTTGCCCCGCTTGGGCAGCAGACCCATGATCGCGAGGCTGGTGACGCTCTTGCCGCAGCCGGACTCGCCGACCAGGCCGACCGTCTGGCCCGGCTCCACGCTGAAGCTCACCTTGTCCACGGCGGTGAACGGCCGCTCGCCCCGCCGCTGGAAGACCACGCTCAGGTCGCGTACGTCGAGCAGGCTCATCGGGTCACTTCCTCACTGCGCTGATGCTTCGCTCGCCGGCAGCCGACGCCGGCCGTGCTGGTCGGACGCACCGCCCTCACCGCCGGTTCTTCGGGTCGATGGCCTCGCGCATCGCCTCACCGAGCAGGGTGAAGCCGAGCGCGACCACGATGATCGCGAGCGCCGGGTAGTAGGCCAACTCCGGGCGGACGTCGAAGTAGCGCGGGCCGTCCACGCCGAGCATCAGACCCCACTCGGCGCGGTTGATGTCCGGGTCGCCCAGGCCCAGGAAGGAGAGCGCGGCCGCGTCCAGGATCGCGACCGCGAAGGTGAGCGTGGCCTGCACGATCACCGCGGTCAGCGAGTTGGGCAGCATGTGCCGCAGCACGATGTTGCGCTCCTTGACCCCGAGCGCCCGCGCGGCCAGCACGTGGTCGCTCTCCCGCTGGGCGAGCATCGACCCGCGCAGCAACCGGGCGAAGATCGGCACGTTGACGATGGCCACCGCGAGGATGACCGTCCACTGGCTGGACTTGCTGGCCATGGCGACCAGGGTGATCGCCAGCAGCAGGCTGGGCAGCGCCAGCATCACGTCGGTGAGTCGCATCAGAACGACGTCGACCCAGCCGCCGAAGGCACCCGCCACCGCGCCGAGCAGCACGCCCAGGCTGAGGCCGATCAGGGTGGCGAGGACGCCGACGAAGAGAGTCTGCCGGCTGCCGTGGATCAGGCGGGACAGGAAGTCGCGGCCCAGCGGGTCCGAACCGAGCGGGTGCTCCGCGCTGCCACCCGGGATGCTGTCGACGGTCAGGTTCTTGGTCAGCTCGTCGAAGCGCTGCACCGGGTCGTGCGGGGCGATCAGCGGGGCGAAGACCGCCACCAGGATGAACAGCCCGACGATGGTGCCGCCGACGATGGCGACCGGGTTGCGCCGGAGCCGGCGCAGCGCGTCGCGGACGAGGCTGACGCCGCCCTGGTCGGCGGTGGCCCGGGCCAGCTCGTCCAGCCGGGCCTTCTTCCGGTCGCCGAGCCGACCGAGGTTCCGCTGGCTCACGCCGCCGGGACGCTCGTCACCGGTACGGGGCGCCGGCGCGGTGGCGCCGGCCTGGGTGGTCGGATCGGTCATCGGACACGCACCCTCGGGTCGATGAACGCGTAGGAGAGGTCGACCAGGAGGTTGACCATCACGAAGACCAGCGCGGCCAGCAGGATGATCGCCTGGAGCACCGGGTAGTCCCGGCCACCGCTGATCGAGTCGGTGATCAGCGTGCCGATGCCGCCCCAGTTGTAGACCTTCTCGGTGAGCACGGCGCCGGAGAGCAGCGCGCCGGTCTGCAGGCCGATGGTGGTGACCACCGGCAGCAGGGCGTTGCGCAGGATGTGCCGGCCCCGGATGGTGCGGTGCCGCAGGCCCTTGGCCTCGGCCGTGCGCACGTAGTCCTCGTTGAGCACGTCGAGCACGCTGGCCCGGGTGATCCGGACGATCACCGCGAGCGGGATGGTGGCCAGCGTGACCGCCGGCAGGATCAGGTGCCAGAGCGCGTCGGCGCTGGCGTCGAACTCTCGGGTGAGCAGGCCGTCGAGGACGTAGAACCCGGTGATGTTGGTGTTGTCCAGCCCGGTGCTGACCCGCCCGGACGGCGGGAACCAGTGGATGTTCTGGGTGAAGACGTCCTTGAGCAGGTAGCCCAGGAAGAAGATCGGGATCGAGACGCCGAGCAGGGTGCCGGCGATGGTGAGGTTGTCCAGCGAGCGACCGCGCCAGCGGGCGGCGAGGTAGCCGAGTGGAATACCCAGACCGACCGCGATGATCATCGCGGCGAGAGCCAGCTCGATGGTGGCGGGAAAGGCGCGCCCGAGCACCTCGCTGACCGGGTCACCGGTCCGGATCGAGTTGCCGAAGTCTCCGGTCAGGACCCGCTGCATGAACTTGCCGTACTGGACCAGGATCGGCTGGTCGTAGCCGAGCGCCTTGATCAGCAGGGCGCGGCGCTCGGGGGTGGCCCGCTCGCCGAGCAGCGCCTCGACCGGGCCGCCGGGCAGGTTCCGCAGCCAGATGAAGATCAGCGCCGAAAGCGCTATCAGGGTCACCACCAGCTGCAGCAGGCGGCGGACTATGACTCGCAACATCTCTCACACACCAGACTCTCGATGTTCGCGGAATCGGCCCGGGCCGGGATGGACCCCCGGACCCGGGCCGATTCACGCCTACGGCGTCAGCCGACGTACGTCACTTGGTGACGCTGACCGTGTTGAACCGCTCGTCGGTCAGCGGGCTGGCGACCAGACCCTTGACGTCCTTGGTGACGACGATGGCCGGCGGGGCGTGCCAGATCGGCACGGCCGGCAGCCACTTGGTGGCGATGTCCCGGTTGACCTGCTCCCAGGCCGCCTTCTTGCCCGCCTCGTCGACGGTGGCGTCGGCCTTGGCGATGGCGTCGAACATCTCGGTCATCGACTGGTCGCCGAACTCGACCTTGCCGCGGCCGAAGAACGTGCCGACGAAGTTGCCCGGGTCGTTGTAGTCACCGGTCCAGCCCAGGATGTGCAGGTCCTGCTTGCCGAACTGCTGCACGTCGTCCTTGAAGCCACCGTTCCACGGACGCGGCACACCGTTGACCTTGATGCCCACGGCCTGCAGGTCGTTGGCGAGAACGGTGAAGATCTCCTGCGGGTTCGGCATGTACGGCCGGGAGACGTCCGGCGGGTAGTAGAAGTTGAGGGTCAGACCCTCGGCGCCGGCCTCCTTGAGCAGCTGCTTGGCCTTCTCCGGGTTGTACTCGTACTTCTGCACGTCCGGGGCGTAGCCGAGCACGGTGTCCGGCATGAACTCGTCGGCGACCTTCGCGCCACCCGGGCCCTTGGTCTGCACGAGCTGCTGACGGTTGAGGGCGTAGGCGATCGCCTGGCGCACCCGCAGGTCCTTCAGCTTCGGGTTCTTCTGGTTGATGCCCAGGTAGAGGATGTTGAACGCCGGCCGGGCGACGACCTGGAAGCCCTCACCCTCGAGCGCCTTGCGGTCGGCCGGGGCGGGGAAGTCGATGCCCTGGACGGTGCCCGCGCGCAGCTCCTGCTTGCGGGTGTTCTCGTCCTTGATGATCTTGATGATCAGCTTGTCGACCTTGGCCTTCTCCCCGAAGTAGTCCGGGTTCCGGTTCAGGGTGATCTCGTTCTTGGCCTTGTCCCAGCCGCCGAACGTGAACGGGCCGGTGCCGACCGGGCCGCTGGTGGCGAACGAGCTGTACTCGAAGGAGTCGCCGTTCTGCTTGACCGTGTCGGCGTCGCCCTTCTTCAGGGCCTCCGGGCTGGCGATCGAGAGCGCGGTCAGCGCGAAGGCGCCGGGGAACGCACCCTTGTACTGGTTGAGGGTGACGACGGCGGTGCCGTCGTCCTTGGCCTCACACTTGTTGTAGACCGGCTTGCCGGCGTCGGGGTTCTCGTTCTTCGCGAAGCCGCCGAAGACGTCCATGTAGTAGATCATCTGCGACTGGGCGGCGGCGCCCTTCATGTTGTACCAGCGGTCGAAGTTGAAGCAGACCGCCGCGGCGTTGAAGGGGGTGCCGTCGTGGAACTTCACGCCCTGGCGCAGCTTGAAGGTCCAGACCTTGCCCTCGGGGTCGTGCTCCCAGCTCTCCGCCAGGCCGCCCTGGAGCTCGGCCGTGCCGGGCTTGTGCTGGATGAGGGTGTCGTACATCTGCCGGATCGGCCGGAACGACTCACCGTCGTCGTTGAAGATCGGATCGAAGTTCTTGGGGTCACCGGCACCCGCGAAGATGAAGGTGCCGCCCGTCTTGGCCTCGCCGCTGTCGTCGCTGCGGTCGCTTTCCGCACAGCCGGCCGCGCCGACCGCCAGGGCTGCAACGGCCGCGAGGGTCACGGCCGTTCTAAGCCTTCTCGCCTGCATCTCTCACCTCTGTCATCCGCGTGACCACGCCGGTTTCATGGCCGGTCCGTGAGCGGGAGGCTATGACAGGACTCACCCGCAGCGGAACGGCCGTTAGGCAATCGCTATCAAGCCGACACCAAGCAGCCGGGTCTGACAGCCCCGGATCCGTCGACAAACGGGACTGTCACACCCGGCACCCCGGCCCGGGCCGTTCCCGTACTGCCGGCCAATACCCACCACAACCCCCCAAACCACCCTCCGGGCCACCGCCCGCCCCCGCCGGCTCCTCTTCGGGTACGCGGACACCCGCCCCATCCGCCGCCAGGCGGACGGATGGCACCCGCCGCCGCCGACTCGAAACGGTCCTCATCCGTCGACGTCCGGGTGGGTCGGCGTCCGGGTGGGTCGGCGGTGGTGGGGCCTCAAACCCGATGTCGCCGCCGCGGCGGTGTCGGATCGGCGTGGAGACCGCTAGCTCGGCGAAACGGTGACGGTCGAGGTCCGGGTCGTATCGTCGTGCGGCGACCACCACTGATCCGGGACGGACGGGCCGATGGTCCGGGCCGCGGTGACCTGCGTTGGATGTCCGCATCGCGGCCGGGTGGGCACCTGCCGCGATGTCCGGTTCATGCCCGGATCGCGTCCCGGGTCCCGTGACCGGCGGCACCCCCACCCCGGAATGGTGGCCGGGCCGGCGTCGTTACATCACCTGGACGATCGCAGCAGCACCCGCTGGCCTGGCCCCATCGAGTGGCCGGCCCGGGATGCCGGGCCCCCGGAATGATGGTGGGCCGCCGGTCGTTACACATGGACCCGGCGCCGAGCCCCCCGCTCGTGAAGCCTGCCGGGCGAAGACTTTCCCCCTTGAATTCTTTGAGCGCCGTCGTGGTGCTTGCACCCGCTCGACCCCCATCGAGCCGGGTGCCGACCCCCGAATGGAGCCATCCTGATGAACACCACCATTCTGCGGAAGAGCGTGCTGGGTATCGCTGGTCTGGCCTTCGCCGGTGGCGTCTTCGCCGGCCCCGTCACC
>NZ_JBAKHT010000042.1:0-40322 GCF_036906755.1 Micromonospora sp. CPCC 206171
GTCGTCACACGGCACCTCCCGCACCCGCCCGTGCTCGTCACGATCCCGGTCCTTGTCCCGGTCGCGGTCGCTACCGGCCCGGTCGTCGTGTCCCTTGCCCTTGTCGTCGCGCTTGTCGGAGTCCGGGCCCGCATCGCTGACGTTCTGCTTCGGCGCCGCCTGCGAGTCGCTGGCCCGCTGCGGGTCGTCGGAGTTGTCGTTGCGGGCCGCCAGCCCGCCCAGTGCCGCCAGGCCGACGACGCCGGTCAGGCCGGCCACGCCGGTGGCGACCCACAGCTTGCGTCGCCTAGTCGACGACAGGGCCGAAGGGGCCCCGCCGTCGGGAGTCGTTAGGTCGTTGGACATCAGAGCCTTCCGCCCTTTCCTGCTACCAGACGGGCTCGTACCACCTGAGCGGCACGAGCAGCTACAAATGGGTTGCAGCCTGTTATCCACACCGTATGAGAAGGATCCTCGCGACGCGGACGTATCTGAAAAAACCCCGCATTTCCCTCACGTCGGGCGGGCGGGCGCAGCGGGGCGCAGGTCGTGAAGAAGGTGGTGAGCAGCGCAAACAGCGGCGGGCCCCGCCACCGGTGCCGCGACGACGGAAACGTCGCAGACACCGGCGGCGGGGCCCGCCGGGGGTCGTACCGGGTCAGCCGGGCAGGCGCGGACCCGCCTCGCGCTGCTCGGCCAGCCAGGTCTCCACCTCGTCCGAGCGGCGGGGCAGGCCGGCCGAGAGGTTCACCGCGCCGGTCGCGGTGACCAGGATGTCGTCCTCGACGCGCACGCCGATGCCGCGCAGCTCCTCGGGGACCAGCTCGTCCTCGGGCTGGAAGTACAGCCCCGGCTCGACGGTCAGCACGTAGCCCTCGCCGAGCGGGCCGTCGCGGTAGTGCTCCTTGCGCGCGTTGGCGCAGTCGTGCACGTCGATGCCGAGCATGTGGCTGGTGCCGTGCAGCGTCCACCGGCGGTAGACCGTCGACGCCGGGTCCATCGCCTCGTCCACGCTCACCGGGAGCAGGCCGAGGTCCTTGAGCGCCTCGGCGAGGACCCGCATCGCGGTCAGGTGGACCTCCCGGAACGCCACTCCGGGCTTGATGATGTCGATGCCGGCCTGCTGGGCGGCGTACACCGCGTCGTAGACCTGGCGCTGCAACGGGGTGAACCGGCCGTCGACCGGCAGCACCCGGGTGACGTCCGCGGTGTAGAGGTTGCGGTTCTCCACGCCCATGTCCATCAGCAGCAGCTCACCCGGGCGGGTGGCGCCGTGGTTGTGCACCCAGTGCAGGATCGTGGCGTGCTCGCCGGCACCGACGATCGAGCCGTACCCGACGTCGTTGCCGTCGTGCCGGGCGCGCAGCGCGAAGATGCCCTCCAGCAGCCGCTCGGAGACCCCGCGGTCGGCCGGCAGCCCCCGGGCCACGTCCTCGAAGCCGCGTACGGTCGCGTCGACGGCGTCCTGGAGCTGGGCGATCTCCCACTCGTCCTTGACCAGCTTCAGCTCGGAGATCGCGATGGCCAGCTCGCGGTCGCGGGCCGGCTGGCCGTCGGCGCGGGGGCCGTCCCAGGGCCGCACGGCCGCGTCCACCCGGGCGTCGAAACCGCGCAACACCCGGGTACGCCCCGGCGCCAGCCCGGCCAGCGCCGCGTCCAGCTCGGTGAGGTCCTCGGTCGGCAGGCCCAGCTCGGTCGACTTCTCCGCCAGGGTGTGCCGCCGGCCGACCCACAGCTCGCCGTGCCGGCTGCGGAAGAACTCGTCGGTCTTCCGGGAGGACCGGGGACGCATGTACAGGGTGGCGTCGTGCCCGGAGCCGTTCGGACGCAGCACGAGCACGCTGTCCGGGTCGTGGTCGCCGGTCAGATAGACGAAGTCGCTGCCCGGCCGGAACGGGTGGTCGGTGTCGTTGGCGCGTACCTTCTCGCCGCCGGTCGGGATGACCAGCGTCTCGCCCGGGAAGGCCGCCGAGAGCGCGGCCCGGCGCTTGGCGTGGTTGGGCACCTCGGGACGCGGGCCGACCGGCAGGGTGGTGTCCCGCCAGCCCTGGCGCATGAAGTCCAGGAACGCCTGCGGGAAGTCCGGGTCGTGCGATTCGGTGCCGTCCGCCGGCTTTCCGCTCGTCCGGTCCTCGGTCATGGTCCGCTCCCTTCGCCTCGTTGCTGGTCCAGACGGTACCTGCCCGGTCCCGGTCGGAAGAGCCTGCGGTGCCGCGACGGCCGCTTCACGCGCGTGGAAAGATGACCACCATGTGCGGACTCCTGGCCTTCTTCAGTGCGCGCGGCGACGCCGCCGCTCACCGCGACAACATCGCCGGGGCGTTGGAATGCCTGCACCACCGCGGCCCGGACGAGACCGGTGTCGAGGTGGTCGGGGACGCCTCCGGCCGGTACGCGGACGGGGTGTTCGCGCACAAGCGCCTGGCGATCATCGACGTGGCCTCCAGCCACGAACCGCTGCCGTACGCCGACGGCCGCTACCTGCTCACCTTCAACGGTGAGATCTACAACTACATCGAGCTGCGCGACGAGCTGGTGCGCACCTACGGCGCCCAGTTCGCCACCGCCGGCGACGGCGAGGTGATCGTCGCCGGCTACCACTACTGGGGCGAGCAGGTGCTCACCCGGCTGCGCGGCATGTTCGCCTTCGTCATCTGGGACCGGCAGGAGCGGCGGGCCTTCGGCGCCCGCGACTACTTCGGCATCAAGCCGCTGCACTACCTGGAGACCGCCGACGGGCTCTACCTCGCCTCGGAGAAGAAGGCGCTGCTGCCCTTCGCGCAGTCGAACTACGAGGGCGACGCCGGCATCGACACGGCCAACCTGAGCCACTACCTGACCCTCCAGTACGTGCCGGAGCCCGGCACCCTGCACAAGGGGATCCGGCGGATCGGCTCGGGCGAGTACCTGACCTGGACCCCGGGCGGGCGCATCGACGTGCGCCGGTGGTACCGGCCGGTGTTCCACCCCGCCCCGGTCGCCGACGAGCAGCGGCTCTACCACGAGATCCGGGAGACCCTGCGGGAGAGCGTCCGGATGCACATGCGCTCGGACGTGCCGGTCGGCTCGTTCCTGTCCAGCGGGATCGACTCGACCGCGGTGGTGGCCCTGGCCCGGGAGTTCAACCCGAACATCCTCACCTTCACCGTCGGGTACGACGTGCCCGGCTACTCCGAGATCGACGTGGCCCAGGAGTCGGCCCGGCACCTCGACGTGACCACCATCCCGACCAAGATCGGGCCGCAGGACATGATCGACGCCCTGCCGAAGATCGTCTGGCACCTGGACGACCCGGTGGCCGACCCGGCGCTGGTGCCGCTCTACTTCGTGGCCAAGAAGGCCGCCGAGCACGTCACGGTGGTCCTTTCCGGCGAGGGCGCGGACGAGTTCTTCGGCGGGTACACGATCTACCGGGAGCCGCTCTCCCTCGGCGCGGTCAACGGCCTGCCGGGCGGGGTGCAGAAGGGCCTGCGCGCGGTCTCCAAGGCGATCCCGCAGGGGGTCAAGGGCAAGAGCTTCCTGGAGCGCGGCACCACCCCGATCGAGCAGCGCTACTACGGCAACGCCCGGATGTTCACGGAGGAGGAGAAGCAGCACCTGCTGCGCCGCTACGACCCCTCGGTCCGCTACACCGACGTGACCGCACCGATCTACGCGGAGTGCACCGAGCTCGACGACGTCACCAAGATGCAGTACGTCGACCTCTACACCTGGCTGCGCGGCGACATCCTGGTCAAGGCCGACCGGATCTCGATGGCCCACTCGCTGGAGGTGCGGGTGCCCTTCCTCGACCGGGCGGTCTTCGACGTGGCCGCCGGCATCCCGGTCGACCTGAAGCTCCCGCCGCGCTCGGACGCCACCAAGTACGCCATGCGCCAGGCGTTGCAGGGCGTGGTGCCGCCGGCCATCGTCAACCGCAAGAAGCTGGGCTTCCCGACCCCGACCCGGGTCTGGCTGCGCGGCGAGATGTACGAGTGGGCCCGGCACGTGCTGGCCACCTCCGGCGCGGGCGACCTGATCGACCTGTCGTACGCGATGCGGCTGCTGGACGAGCACAAGCGGGAGGAGGCGGACCACTCCCGCAAGGTGTGGACCGTGCTGATCTTCTGCATCTGGCACGCCATCTTCGTGGCCAAGACCCTCGACCCCGGCATCCAGCGCAACCAGTCCGCCCTGCTCACCAAGCCCGTGGTCGGCTCCATGGTCCGCTGACGGCCGGGCCCGGCGCGCCCCGCGCGCGCCACCGCCGTTGATCAAGAGGTTTGCGTCGACCGGAGTCCGCTCCGGCGACGCAAACCTCTTGATCGTCTCAGCGGCCCGTCGGTGGGCGGGAGGTCAGCGGCCGGAGCAGGTGACGGTGGGCAGGGTGTTGGTGCCGGTGGTGGTCGCGGTGAAGCCGAACGTGGTGGTGCCCTCGGGGGCGATCGTGCCGTTCCAGGCCGCGTTGGCGACCGTCACCGCCGATCCGGAGGAGCTCACCGTGCCGTTCCAGAGGCTGCTGATCGACTGACCGCTGGGCCACGTCCAGCTGGCCACCCAGCCGCCGTACGTCCGGGCGCTGTGATTCATGATCATGACCTCGCCCTGGAAGCCGCCGGGCCAGGAGTTGAGCACCTTGTAGACCGCCATGCAGTCGCCGCCCGGCGGCGGCGTGGTGGGGCTCGGCGGAGGTGTCGTGCCGCCGCCGGAACCGACCCCGGTCACCTCACCGTTGCCCCCGTCGAAGGTGACGTCCGAGCAGCCGAAGAAGTTCTCCTGACTGTCCGAGCGGACCCAGCGGGAGTAGACGATGTGCCGGCCGCTCTTGCCGGACGGCAGGTTGCCGCTGAAGTAGTAGTGCCCGTCGTTGGTGCCGACCGCGCCGCGCTGCGGCGGGTTGGTCACCGTCAGGAAGGGCTGCTCCTCCAGGTCGGTCCAGGCCAGCGGCCGGGTCGGGCTCCAGCTGTCCTTCGTGACGTGGAAGTAGAACGTGCCCGGGTGGTGGGCCCAGTTGCTGTAGCGGAAGTCCAGCCGCGCCCCGGCGGTCAGGTGGGTCACCGGCCAGTCGGTGCGGGCCAGGTCGTACCCGGCGAAACCGGGGTTGCCGCCGCTGCACAGCTTGCCGTCGGGAATGAAGCCGACGGTCCGGCCGCCGGCGTCCGAGCGGAGCACGCTGAACCAGTTGTAGAGGGAGTTGGCGCCGCTCTGCGCGACCGCCGCCGAGCAGGCCGGGTTGACCGGCCTGATCTCGCCGGTCGGGCTGAGGCCGTCCCTCCAGCACAGGTAGGTCCGGCTGCCCGGAGTCATCGCCGCGCCGTGCGCGGCGGCCGGATCTGGACCGGAGGTCAGGGCGACGGCGCCCAGGGCGAGGGTGGCGGCCGCGGTGAGCAGGGCGGCCGTACGGGAACGGATCACGAGTTTCTCCTGACCCGCGGGGCGGCGCGACGGCCGGCCCCGCTGTGACGAGCGGATGCGACGATCGCGGCGCCACGGCCGGCGGCCCGGGAGTCGGGGAGGGCCGGATGGCCGCGCACCGCCCTCGGTCCGCGTCCCGCGGACCGGTGCCCTCGCGTCGGCTCCAGCTCGGCGCCGGTGGTGCGGCAGCCCCCGCACCGGTCCGGCACGCGTCATCCCACCACGCCCCGGCGACCCGGCGCAATAGTCGTTGCTCGATACGCCGAGACGGGGCTTCGCGCCCGCCGTGGCGGGCACTGTGCCAGCCTGGTACGAAGCGACGGACGCTGGGAGGCGACGTGGGATACGCGGTGGTGCTCGGTGAGGCGCTGGTCGACCTGCTCGACGCCGAGTGCGAGGGCCGGCCGGTCTTCCGGCAGGAGATCGGTGGTGGCCCGCTCAATGTCGCCGTCGGGGTGTCCCGGCTCGGCGGCGTGGCCGAGTTCGTCGGGTCGTTCGGCGACGACGTGCTGGCCGGCCGGATCCGCGCCTTCCTCGCCGACGCCGGCGTCGGGCTGGCCGGCGCGGTCGCCGTCGGGGTGCCCACCACCCTCGCGGTCACCACGCACGCCGGCGCCGAGCCCGACTTCCGCTTCTACGGCGAGCCGCCCTCGTACGGCCTGCTCACCGCCGACAACCTGGACCTGGCCCTGATCGAGGGCGCCGACGTGCTCTACTGCGGGTCGATCGTGCTGCTCTGCCCGCCGGTGCTCGCCGCCGCGCGGCGGGCCTGGTCGCTCGCCACCGGCCTGCGGGTGTTCGACCCCAACGTGCGGCCCCGGCTGCTGGACGGGCCGTCGACGCTGGACGGGCTGCGGGAGGTGGTCGCGGAGTTCGCCGCCGGGGCGCACCTGGTCAAGCTGAGCGAGGCCGACGCCCAGCTGCTCTACCCGCGCGAGCCGGTCGAGGGGGTCGCGGCGTACCTGCGCGAACTGGGGGCGGGCACCGTCGTGGTCACCCTCGGCGCGGCCGGCGCGATCGTCGCGGCCGGCCCCGATCCGGTACGCGTGCCCGCGCCGAAGGTGCGCGCGGTCGACGCCACCGGCGCGGGCGACTCGGTGATGGCCGCGCTCATCGCCGACCTGCTGGTCGACGGGGAGCCGGCCGAGCCGACCGACTGGCACCAGCGGGTGGCGTTCGCGCTGCGGGTCGCCGGCCTGGTCTGCGAGTCGCCCGGCGGGGCGGTGGCGATGCCCACCCGCGCCGAGGTGCTGGCCCGCTTCGTCGACTGAGCCGGCCTGGCCGCCCCCGACCCGCCGTCCGCGCCGCCGTTCCGGCCCTGGACGGCCCGCCGCCGATCGCCGCCGGTGCGGCCGCGACGGTGCCGACTCCTCGCGACCCTCCGCGCCGCGGACCGACCGCCACTCGGCGATGGGCCGCCCCGATCCGGGACGGCCGGGTGTCAGGGGGAGCCGTTGAGTTCGGCGTACCCGCGGCGGGCGGCGATCAGGGCGGGTCGGGCGCCGAAGGGCGCCTCGGCGGCGACCCGCTCGGGCGGGGCACTGCCGGTGTGGGCGGCGCGGATCAGCCAGGCCAGGTCGACCAGCTGGCGGTGCTGGGCCCGGACGAACTCGGCGTCGACCGGATCGCCGTGCCCGGGCACGACCACCGTCGCGGGCGTGGTGAGCCGCAGCAGCTCGGCCACCGCGTCCGGCCACTGCAACGGGTACGAGTCCTCGAAGGCGGGCGGCCCGCTCTGCTCCACCAGGTCCCCGGCGACCAGCACGTCGGCGTCGGGCACGTGCACCACCAGGTCGGCGTCGGTGTGCCCGCGCCCCGGGTGACGCAGCACCACCCGGCGGCCCCCGACGTCGAGCACCGCCTCGGTGAGCACGGTGTGCGTCGGGGCGAGCAGCTCCGTCCCGGCCACCTCGGCGGCGAACTCCGGCCGCTCGCCCCGCAGCTCCTCGTACGCCTCCCGGCGCAGCGCGTCCGGCCGCTCGCGCAGCGCGGCGGCGGCCAGCTCGTGCGCGTACACCGGGCGGGGTGGGTCGGCGGCGAGGGTGGCGTTGCCGAAGCAGTGGTCGTAGTGGTGGTGGGTGTTGACCAGCGTCCACGGATGGCCGGTGACCGCCCGGGCCGCCGCGGCCAGCTCGGCGGCCTGCCCGGCGGTGGAGAGGCTGTCCACCAGCAACGCCTCCCCGTCCCCGACGACCAGGGTGACGTTGACGTCGAGCAGCGGCTCGCGCAGCACGTGGACCCGGTCGGCGACCTCCACGAACCGGAGGGTCATGACACCCGCGCCGCACGCGCCACGAAGCGCTGCCGGTCGACCAGCGCCCGCTCCACCCGGCCCTCGGCCACCGTCTCGCCACCGTCGGTGACCGTGACCTCGAACACCAGCCGCCGCCCGGCGACCTCGGCGAGCCGGGCCTGCGCCACCACCGTCCGCCCGACCGGCGTCGCCGCGCGGTGCTCCAGCTCCACCCGGCTGCCCACGGTCGTCGAGCCGGCGGGCAGGTGGGTGGCGGTGGCCGCGACGGTGGCCGCCTCGGCCAGCGCGAGCAACCGGGGCGTGCCGAGCACCGGCACGTCGCCGGAGCCCACCGCCTGCGCGGTGTCGGCGTCGGTGACGGTCAGCTCCACCCGGGCGGTCAGCCCGGTCGGGAAGGGGGTGTCCGACTGCTCTTGCATGGGCTCAGCGTAGGTGTTCGACGGCGGCCCCGGCCACGACGACGGCGAACCGGACCACCCGTCGCCGGGCGGCCCGCGGTGGCCGGGCCGGGCCGGGGGAGGCAGCCGGCCCGGTGGTCCCCGTCAGCCGCCGTTAACCTTGACCGCGATGGCCGTCGTGACTGACCCCCAGCCCCCCGCCCCCACCGGACCGACCGCGTCCGCCGACGGCGGGCGTCGCCGCGTGATCGCGATGGCGGTCTGGGGCGCCGCCTTCGTCGTCGCCTGGCTGGCCATCGGCCTGCCGACCGACCCGGCGTACGCGTTCGTCTGGATCTGGGCGGCGACGATCGCCTGGAACTCGTCCCGCCCGTGGCGCAGCCACCTGCACTTCGCCCGGGACTGGGTGCCGGTGGTGCTGCTGCTGGCCGCGTACAACCTCTCCCGGGGCTTCGCCGACAACGGGGCGACCCCGCACGCCTACGAGTTGATCATCGCCGACCGGGTGATGTTCGGCTGGGCCACCGGCGGCGAGGTGCCGACGGTCTGGCTCCAGGAGCACCTCTACCGGCCCGACGTGCAGTGGTGGGACGTCCTGGCCAGCTGGGTCTACTTCTCCCACTTCGTGGTGGCGCTGGCCGCCGCCGCGGTGCTCTGGTTGCGCGACCGGGGCCGGTGGGCGGCGTTCATGCGGCGCTGGGGGTTCCTCTGCGCCACCGGCCTGGTCACCTACTTCCTCTACCCGGCCGCCCCGCCCTGGTGGGCGGCGCAGAACGGCCTGCTCACCGAGGTCGCCCGGATCTCCACCCGGGGCTGGAAGGCGTTCGGCATGCACGGCGCCGGCAACCTGCTCAACGCCGGGCAGATCGCCAGCAACCCGGTCGCCGCGATGCCGTCGCTGCACACCGCGTTCGCCCTGTTCGTCGTGCTGTTCTTCCTCCGGGCGACCCGGAAGCGGTGGTGGCCGCTGCTGCTGGCGTACCCGCTGGCGATGACCTTCACCCTGGTCTACTGCGGCGAGCACTACGTGATCGACGTGCTGGTCGGCTGGGCGTACGTGGGGATGACCTTCCTGGTGGTCGGGCTCGCCGAGCGCTGGTGGGCGGCCCACCGGGCCCGCCGCCCGCTGGCGGCCCCGCCGACCACGGCCTCCCCGGCGGCAGTCTCCCCGGCCACGGCCGAGCCCGTCGCTACCGAGCCGGTCGCCGTCGAGTCGGCCGTCGCTGAGCCGGTCGTCGCTGAGCCGGCTGGCGCTGGCCCGGCTGGCGCGCCGGCCGGGCAGCCGGCGGAGCAGCGCGCCGCCCGCTGAACCGTCGGCGAACCCGCCGCGCCACTCGCCGCGCCGTCAGCGGGCGCGATGCGCCACTCGCCGGGCCAGCGGGGACGCGCCGCGCCACTCGCCGGGCCAGCGGGGACGCGCCGCGCCGCTCGTCGGATCGTCGGCGCGAACGCGCCGCGCCACTGGCCGGATGGTCAGCGGGGGCGCCGGGCGGCGTGCGCCCGGGCGATCAGCTCGGCGGCGAGCGCCCACGCCTCGGCCAGATCCCGGTCGTGCGCCGCGGCGCCCGACCCGCCCGCGGTGTCGGCGTGCACCGTCGCCAGCCGCAGCCGCCGCTGCGCCGGCCCCTGCACCACGCGCACGCTCTGGATCCGGGCGTACGGCACGATCGCCAGCTGCCGGGTCAGCAGCCCGGAGCGGACGGCGAAGACGCGCTCGCCCAGCCCGGCGCCGAGCACCCGCACGCTGAGCGGCCGTAGCCAGCGGGCCCGGGCCGGCGGGGGCGTCAGCGGCAGGGCGGTCAGCCGCACCCCGGGCAGCACCTCGGCGACGATCTCCTCGCCGGTACGCAGGTCGCCGACGGGCAGCAGCCGGTCCGGCCGGTTCCGGTCGTCCTGCTCGCCACCGGAGTAGCCGGCCACCTCCAGCCGCAGCCGCAGCCAGCCCTTCATTCGCCAGAGCAGCGGCCAGGTCACCCCGACCGTCTGCACCCGGTCCAGCGGCACGGTCTGTACCCGGGTCTCCAGCAGGCCGTTGCGGACGCGCAGGTGGTCCTCCTCCCGGTCCAGCCGGAAGCTCCAGTCGTCGAGCACCCGGCGGGCCGGTTGCAGGATCACACCGGCCATCGCGGTCAGCGTGCTGGCCACCGCGATGAACGACCAGGAGCCCGCGGAGAGGAACTGGCCCGCCACGAACGCCAGGCCGAACGGGAGCAGGAACGCCTGCGGGGTGAGCAGCTGGCTGACCAGCAGGTCGGTGTTGCGGACGGCGTGCAGCGGCCGGCCGGCCGGCTCCGGCGGCACCCCGGTCCGTTCGACGGCCGGCGCGACCTCCCCGCCGGCGGTTCGACCCGCCACGGCGAGCAACCGCTGCCGCAACGCCTCCGCTTCGGCGACGCTCAGATAGGCCAGCGGGGCCTCGGTCTTGCCGCCGCCCACCACCTCCAGCCGCAGCTCGGCCAGGCCGGTGAGCTGGGCGAGCAGGGGACGCACCACCTCCACCGCCTGCAACCGTTCCAGCGGGATCGCCCGGGTACGCCGCCAGAGCAGCCCCTCGTGCACCCGTAGCTCCCGCCCGACGATGTGGTAGCCGGTGTTCCACCAGCTGATCACCGCCAGCACGGTCGCGCCCAGAGCGAGTACCACCACCATCACGGCGAACACGCCGAAGCCCACCCGGGACAGGGTCGACCAGGACAGGCCCGCGATCACCACGACCAGCGACTTCGCCCCGTGCAGCACCGGGCTGAGCGGGTGCAGCCGTTGCCGCGGCTCCTCCCCGGCCGGGCCGGGTGTGGGGGCGTACCCGGCGGTGGGGGCGTGGGGCGGTGCGCCGGGCACGGTCCCGCGGCCCCCGGGCACGGGACCGTGTCCGGGCGGTGGGCCGTATCCGGGCGGCGCGGGCGGTGGGCCGTATCCGGGCGGCGCGGGCGGTGGGCCGGGCGCCGGTTGGCCGACGGTGGAGCCGTATTCGGGGTGACCCGATGTCGGACCGTGCTCCTGTCGGCCGGACGTAGGGCCGTGGACCGGCGGGCCGGACGTCGGGCTGTGCGCCGGTGGGCCGGAGACCGCGCCGTGGACCGGTGGACCGGATGGCGGGTTGTGTGCCGGTGGGCCGGAGACGGGGCCGTATCCGGGTGGGCCGGAGACCGGCTCGGGTCCGGATGGGGCGGCCGGTGCCAGCGGCTCCGACGGGGCCGGAGCGGGGCCGGTGTCGGGCCGGGCCGGTTCCGGCCCGCGCGGCCCGTCGTTCACAGCCCCTCCGCGCGGTCTTCGCCCAGCGCGGTGAGCCGGTCACGCAGCCGGGCCGCCTCCTCCGGCCGCAGGCCGGGCACCCGGGCGTCACTGGCCGCGGCGGCGGTGTGCAGCTGCACGGTGGCCAGGCGGAACGCCCGCTCCAGCGGCCCGGCGCTGACGTCGACGAACTGCATCCGCGAGTACGGCACGATGGAGAGCCGCCGGACCAGCAGCCCGTGCCGGACCAGCAGGTCGTTCTCGCGCTCGGCGTAGCCCCAGGCGCGGACGGCCCGGACGATCGCCACCGCCCGCCAGGCGCCGAGCAGCAGCACCAGCCCGAAGGCGATGCCGAAGGCCCAGTGACCGCTGAGCGCCCAGCCGAGGCCGAGACCGGCCAGCAGCACGGCCAGCAGCATCGCGAGCCGGAGCAGTTCCACCCAGATCAGGTCGCCGGAGATCCGCTGCCACCGGACGGTGTCCGGCCAGGGTTCCAGGGCGCTGACCGGACGCTGAGGTGGCTCGGCGCCGGTCACCGGGAAGATCCGCTCTGCGCGCTCACCGTTCGAGCGTATGCGATCCCGGCAGTGGTGCGACCTCGCGCAGGAAGCCGCGCGCGTCGAGGAAGTCGCCGAGCGACGTCCGGTGCTGCGGGCAGGCCAGCCAGGTCTTGCGCCGCTCCGGGTCGTGCAGGCGGGGATTGTTCCAGCGCAGCGCCCAGACGGCGGGAGCGCGGCAGCCACGGGCCGAACAGTTCGGTGCCTCGTCGGCGGTGCTGGAGTCGGTCACCCGGGGCAGTCTAGGCCGGGGTGCCGGAAGTTTGAGCGCCGGGCGACCACGGGGGGAGCCGCCCGGCGACGGGGTGAATCGTACACGCGCCGGACCCCTGTGTGTCCACCCTCGTTCAGCGATTCGGCGAACGGGACGGCGCGGCGGAAATCGGCTTCTCCCTCCATCGGCTCTCAGCCAGGCATGGGAGTCTTGACACGCACCACGCCGCGACGACCGATCATGCTGGAGGACCGGTGGCCCAGCCGACCACGCCCGACGCCCCGACCCCGAACGGGTCGGCCCCCGAGACGCCCACGCCGGTGAGCACACCGGTGAGCACGCCGGCGGAGGATGCCAGCCTCCTGGAACGGGCGCTGTTCGAGATCAAACGGGTCATCGTCGGCCAGGACCGGATGGTGGAGCGGATGTTCGTCGCGCTCCTCGCCCGCGGCCACTGCCTGCTGGAGGGCGTACCCGGGGTGGCCAAGACGCTGGCGGTGGAGACCCTGGCCAAGGTCGTCGGCGGCGACTTCGCCCGGGTGCAGTTCACCCCGGACCTGGTCCCCGCCGACATCATGGGCACCCGGATCTACCGGCAGTCCAGCGAGAAGTTCGATGTGGAGCTGGGTCCGGTCTTCGTGAACTTCCTCCTCGCCGACGAGATCAACCGGGCTCCGGCGAAGGTGCAGTCCGCGCTGCTGGAGGTGATGAGCGAGCGGCAGGTCTCCATCGGCGGCGAAACCCACCGGGTGCCGAACCCGTTCCTGGTGATGGCCACCCAGAACCCGATCGAGCAGGAGGGCGTCTACCCGCTGCCGGAGGCGCAGCGGGACCGGTTCCTGATGAAGATCGTGGTCGGCTACCCGACCGACGCCGAGGAGCGCGAGATCGTCTACCGGATGGGCGTCGCCCCACCGGAGCCGGCGCAGGTCTTCACCACCGACGACCTGATCGCCCTGCAGCAGAAGGCCGACCAGGTCTTCGTGCACAACGCGCTGGTCGACTACGCGGTCCGGCTGGTGCTGGCCACCCGTACCCCGGCCGAGCACGGCATGCCGGACGTCGCCCGGCTCATCCAGTACGGCGCCAGCCCGCGCGCCTCGCTCGGGCTGGTCCGGGCCACCCGGGCGATGGCCCTGCTGCGCGGCCGGGACTACGCGCTGCCCCAGGACGTGCAGGACATCGCGCCGGACATCCTCCGGCACCGGCTGGTGCTCAGCTACGACGCGCTCGCCGACGACGTGCCCGCCGACCACGTGGTGCACCGGGTCATGTCGACGATCCCGCTGCCCTCGGTGGCGCCCCGCCAGCAGGCGAGCCCGGTGCCGCCGGTCAGCGCGCCCCCCGGCGCCGGCTGGCCCGGGCAGCGGCCGTGACCTCACCCGTGCGCCCGCCCGACGCCGGCGGCGAGCGGACCGAGGCGGTGCTGTCCCGGTTGCAGCTGCTGGTCACCCGCAAGCTCGACGGCCTGCTCCAGGGCGACTACGCCGGACTGCTGCCCGGCCCGGGCAGCGAGGCGGGGGAGTCGCGGGAGTACCGGCCGGGCGACGACGTACGCCGGATGGACTGGCCGGTCACCGCCCGGACGACGATGCCGCACGTACGGCGGACGGTGGCCGACCGGGAGCTGGAGACCTGGCTCGCGGTGGACCTGTCGGCGAGCCTCGACTTCGGCACCGGGCGCTGGCTCAAGCGGGAGGTGGTGATCGCCGCGACCGCCGCCCTGACCCACCTGACGGTGCGCGGCGGCAACCGGATCGGCGCGGTGATCGGCACCGGCGCGGAGACCGTGGCGCCCGCCGGCCGTTGGCGGGCCGCCCCGCCGCCGCCGGGCGGGCCGGGCGTGCTCACCCGGGTGCCGGCCCGCTCGGGTCGCCGGGAGGCGCACGCGTTGCTGCGGGCCGTCGCGCACACCCCGGTCCGACCCGGGCGCAGCGACCTGGGCGCCCTGATCGACCTGCTCAACCGCCCGCCACGGCGGCGGGGCCTGGCGGTGGTGATCTCGGACTTCCTCGCGCCGCCGCAGCAGTGGGGCCGGCCGCTGCGTAAGCTGCGGGTCCGGCACGACGTGCTGGCGATCGAGGTGGTCGACCCGCGCGAGTTGGAGCTGCCGGACGTGGGGGTGCTGCCGGTGGTCGACCCGGAGACCGGGGAGCTGCACGAGGTGCAGACCGCCGATCCCCGGCTGCGCCAGCGGTACGCCGAGGCGGCGGCCGCCCAGCGCGCGGCGATCGCCACCGAGCTGCGCGCCGCCGGCGCCGGGCACCTGCGCCTGCGTACCGATCGAGACTGGCTGCTGGACATGGTGCGATTCGTGGCCGCGCAGCGGCACGCCCGCACCCGGGGGACGACGCGATGATCCGTTTTCTGCAACCGTGGTGGCTGCTGGCTCTGCTGCCGGTGCTGGCCCTCGCCGCGCTCTACGTCTGGCGGCAGAACCACCGCCGGGCGTACGCGATGCGGTTCACCAACGTGGACCTGTTGCGGACGCTGGCGCCGAAGGGCCTGGGCTGGCGGCGGCACGCCGCGGCCACCGCGTTCCTGCTCGCCCTGGTGGCGCTGGCCGCGGGGATGGCCCGCCCGGCGGTGGACACCCGGGAGCCCCTGGAGCGGGCCACCGTCATGCTGGCGATCGACGTCTCACTGTCGATGCAGGCCGACGACGTGGCGCCGAACCGGTTGGAGGCCGCGCAGGAGGCGGCGAAGCAGTTCGTCGGCGAGCTGCCGGAGAGTTACAACCTCGGGCTGGTCTCCTTCGCCAAGTCGGCGAACGTGCTGGTCGCCCCCAGCAAGGACCGGGAGGCGGTGACGGCGGCGATCGACGGGCTGACCCTGGCCGAGGCGACCGCCACCGGCGAGGCGGTCTTCACCTGCCTGGAGGCGATCCGCGCGGTCCCGGCCGACGGCACGGCCGGCATTCCGCCGGCCCGGATCGTGTTGCTCTCCGACGGCTTCCGCACGTCGGGCCGGTCGGTGGAGGAGGCCGCGGCGGCGGCGCAGGCGGCCAACGTGCCGGTCTCCACCATTGCCTTCGGCACCGACTCGGGGCAGGTCGACATCAACGGCCAGCCGCAGCGGGTGCCGGTGGACCGGCTGGCGCTGGCGCAGCTGGCCGAGACCACCGAGGGCTACTTCTACGAGGCGGCCTCGGTCTCCGAGCTGAAGCAGGTCTACCAGGACATGGGCAGCTCGATCGGGTTCCGCACCGAGCCGCGCGAGATCACCCACTGGTACGCGGGGGTGGCCCTGCTGCTCGCGCTCTGCGCCGGCGGGCTGAGCCTGCTCTGGTCGTCCCGGATGCTCTGAGACCCGTCCGGGGTGCGAGCGGGCGGGACGGGTGGCCGTACGGCCGGCGGTGGTCAGTGACCGCCGCCGGCCAGGACGAAGACGACGGCCACCCAGACGGCGGCGAGGGTGAAGCCCAGCGGGGCGACGTAACGGCTCATGGACGGCTCCGGGTGGCGGCTGGACGGTCCGCACGTGCGGGGGCGGACCGCAGGGGTTGAGCAGGACGCGCACACGAAGTCGTGACCGGGCGGCTCCACCGTGGGCCGTCCCTCGAGTGGGACGGCGCGGGCCGGCCACCTCGGCGGTGGCCGAGGCGGGCGGTGCGGGGAGCGGGAGCTGGGTCAGCTCTACCGACTGAGTCGTGGCTCAGCGGGGCTGACGGAGGGCCCGGCCACGACTGGGAGGATCGCTATCTCGCACAGCGATCACCTCCTGCGGTCGGCGGGGCCCGGAACGCGGGCCGGACGCCGACCCGCAAACGCCGATCATCGTACAACGGGGACGCTGCCGCCGCGCACCCGGCCGAGCGTCCGGACCGACCCGGCCGAAGGGTCGATGAGGAGGGGCCGGGCAGGGCGTCCGGACCCCTCGGGCAGGGTCCCGGGCGGTCCGGGCGTTAGCGCTTACCTGTCGGTAACGCCTAGGCTCCGACCGACGCAGAGATCAGCTGAGCAGAGGGGGACCCGTGGCCCGTACCGTGCTGGTGACCGGCGGTAACCGGGGGATCGGCCTGGCCATCGCGCAGGCGTTCGCCAAGCAGGGCGACCGGGTGGCGGTGACCCACCGCAGCGGCGACGCCCCGGCCGGGCTCTTCGGCGTCCGGTGTGACGTCACCGACGCCGCGTCGGTGGACGCGGCCTTCACCGCCATCGAGGCGGAGCTGGGGCCGGTCGAGGTGCTGGTCGCCAACGCCGGCATCACCGACGACACGCTGCTGATGCGGATGTCCGAGGAGCAGTTCACCGGCGTGCTGGACACCAACCTCACCGGTACCTTCCGCTGCGCCAAGCGGGCGTCGACGAAGATGCTCCGGGCGAAGTGGGGTCGGATGATCTTCATCTCCTCGGTGGTCGGCCTCTACGGCGGCGTCGGCCAGGTCAACTACGCGGCCAGCAAGGCCGGCCTGGTGGGCGTGGCCCGCTCGATCACCCGCGAGCTGGGCAGCCGCAACATCACCGCCAATGTGGTCGCCCCCGGCTTCATCGACACCGACATGACCGCCAAGCTGCCCGACGAGCGTCGCGCCGAGTACCGCAAGGCCATCCCGGCCGGCCGGTTCGCCGAGCCGGACGAGGTCGCGGGCGTGGTCACCTGGCTGGCCTCGGACGCGGCCGGCTACATCTCCGGCGCCGTCATCCCGGTCGACGGCGGCCTCGGCATGGGCCACTGAGCACGACGATGGAGGAAACTGCAATGTCCGGACTGCTCGCCGGTAAGCGGCTGCTGGTCACCGGTGTCATCACCGACGCCTCGATCGCCTTCTCGGTGGCGAAGCTCGCCCAGGAGAACGGCGCGCAGGTCGTGCTCACCGGCTACGGCCGGCTCTCCCTGGTCGAGCGGATCGCCAAGCGGCTGCCCGAGCCGGCCCCGGTGATCGAGCTGGACGTGACGAACCCGGAGCACCTGGCCGGCCTGGCCGACAAGGTGCGCGAGCACGTCGACGGCCTGGACGGGGTGGTGCACTCGATCGGGTTCGCCCCGCAGAGCTGCCTCGGCGGCGGCTTCCTCGACGCCCCGTGGGAGGACGTGGCCACCGCCCTCCAGGTCTCCACGTACTCGTACAAGTCGCTGGCCATGGCGGCGCTGCCGCTGATGTCGTCCGGCGGCGCCGTGGTCGGGCTCACCTTCGACGCCACCAAGGCGTGGCCGGTCTACGACTGGATGGGCGTGGCCAAGGCCGGCCTGGAGTCCGCCTCCCGCTACCTCGCGCTGCACCTGGGCAAGCAGGGCATCCGCAGCAACCTGGTCGCCGCCGGCCCGCTGCGCACCATCGCCGCCAAGTCGATCCCCGGCTTCGACCAGTTCGAGGACGCCTGGACCGAACGCGCCCCGCTCGGCTGGAGCCTCACCGACCAGGAGCCGGCCGCCCGGGCCTGCCTGGCGCTGCTGTCCGACTGGTTCCCGGCCACCACCGGCGAGATCGTCCACGTCGACGGCGGCTACCACGCGATCGGCGCCTGAGCCACCGGCGCTCCCGGGGTGGTCGCCGGGCCGGCACGGCCGTCGGGGGAGAATAGGACCATGGCGTACGACGCATTGGTGCTGGTCTCCTTCGGCGGCCCGGAGCGTCCCGAGGACGTGCTGCCCTTCCTGCAGAACGTGACCCGGGGCCGGGGCGTGCCGCCGGAGCGGCTCGAAGAGGTCGCCGAGCACTACCTGCACTTCGGCGGGGTCTCCCCGATCAACCAGCAGAGCCGCGAGCTGCTCGCCGCGATCCGGGCGGACTTCGCCGCGAACGGCGTCGACCTGCCGGTCTACTGGGGCAACCGCAACTGGGACCCGATGCTCGCCGACACGGTGGCGCGGATGCGCGACGACGGGGTCACCCGGGCGCTGGCCTTCGTCACCAGCGCGTACGGCGGCTACTCGTCCTGCCGGCAGTACCAGGAGGACATCGCCGCGGCCCGGGCCGCCGTCGGCGCCGACGCCCCGGTGATCGAGAAGCTGCGCCAGTTCTGGGACCATCCCGGCTTCGTCGAGCCGCACGTCGACGCGGTGCGGGCGGCGCTGGCCCAGCTCGACCCGGCGAAGCGGGACACCACCCGGGTGGTCTTCACCGCGCACTCCATCCCCGTCTCGGCGGCGGCCACCGCCGGCCCGCACGGCGGCCGGTACACCGCGCAGCTGGCGGAGGTCGCCCGGCTGGTGCACGCCGCCGGCGCCTCCGACCTGCCGTACGACCTGGTCTGGCAGAGCCGGTCCGGCCCGCCGCAGGTGCCGTGGCTGGAGCCGGACATCAACGACCACCTGACCGCGCTCGCCGAGTCCGGGGTGACCAGTGTGGTGGTCAGCCCGATCGGCTTCGTCTCCGACCACCTCGAGGTGGTCTGGGACCTGGACACCGAGGCGCTGGAGACGGCCAAGCGACTCGGCCTGGACTTCGTCCGGGCGGGCACCCCGGGTACCGACCCGCGGTTCGTGGCGATGGTCCGCGAACTGGTGGCCGAGCGCACCACGCCCGACGGGGAGCGGCTGCGCCGCCGCCTCGGTGAGCTGCCGATGTGGGACACCTGTCCCACGCCGTGCTGCGTGCCGGCCGCCCGCCGCCCCTGAGACCACCCACTCCGACACCCCCTGGGACGACACACGATGCAGGACCGCAAGCCGGTGCAGAGCTGGCTCACCGACATGGACGGCGTGCTGGTGCACGAGGGCCAGCCCGTGCCGGGCGCCCCCGAGTTCGTCAAGCGGCTGCGCGCCTCCGGCAAGCCGTTCCTGGTGCTGACCAACAACTCGATCTACACCCCGCGGGACCTCCAGGCCCGGCTGGTCCGGATGGGGCTCGACGTGCCGGAGGAGGCGATCTGGTCGTCGGCGCTGGCCACCGGCCAGTTCCTCGCCGACCAGCGGCCGGGCGGCACCGCGTACGTGATCGGCGAGGCCGGGCTGACCACGGCGCTGCACGCGGTCGGCTACGTGCTGACCGACTTCGCGCCGGACTATGTGGTGCTGGGGGAGACCCGCACCTACAGCTTCGAGGCGATCACCAAGGCGGTCCGGCTGATCAACGACGGGGCCAGGTTCATCTGCACCAACCCGGACGTCACCGGCCCGTCGGTGGAGGGCGCGCTGCCCGCGGCCGGCTCGGTCGCCGCGATGATCTCGAAGGCGACCGGAGTGGAGCCGTACTTCGTCGGCAAGCCCAACCCGATGATGATGCGCTCGGCGCTGAACACCATCAACGCGCACTCGGAGACCACCGCGATGATCGGCGACCGGATGGACACCGACATCCTCTGCGGCCTGGAGGCCGGGCTGGAGACCATCCTGGTGCTCACCGGGATCAGCAGCCGGGTCGAGGCGGAGCGGTACCCGTACCGGCCCTCGCGGATCGTCGACTCGGTGGCCGACCTCATCGACGAGATCTGACCCGCCGGCGTCGTGGGCCGGCCGCGCGCCGGCCGGGTGTCCGTCGCCCGTGCGGCCGGCACGGGTACGCCCTCAGGGGCGCAGCGGAGCGTTGCAGGCGGCGACCAGCGCCTGTCGGCACGCGGTGGTGAGCGGACGCAGCGCGGCGTCGCGCTGCTGGGCCTCGTAGTTGTTGATCGCCCCGCCGGGCGCGCTGTGCCCGGCCAGGGCGAGCACCCGGTCCAGCACGGCCGCCCGGGCGAAGAGCCGCCGGGCGCGCGGATCGAATCCGGGCGGCAGGTCGGTGGCGCCGTCCGGGCGGCGCAGCGCCGCGAGGGCCCCGGCCAGCTCGGGCCGCCACTGGGCCACGTCGAGTCGGGTCAGCGCGGCGGTGGTCTCGGCCAGCGCGGCGGCCAGCTCGGCCTCGGCCTCCGCCGCGCCGGGCGCCGCGAGCGACGCCTTCGGCGCGTCGGGCGGCAGCGGGTACACCCGCCAGAGCACGGTCTCCCAGGTCATCCCGGAACCGGACGTGTGCGTGCGCACCTCGGGGATCAACCCCAGCGGCCCGGCGACCACCGCCTCGCCGGCGAGCAGCGCCGCGCCGGCGAAGTCGCCGGGGCCGGGCAGGCCGCGCGGGTCGCCGGGCGCGGGCAGCACCAACCGGATCTCGTCGGGCGAGAGCTTGGCCAGGCTGGGCAGCGCGTCGCGCAGCGGGACGTCGGTCCAGGTGCCGGGCGCGTCCGCGACCAGGTGCTCCTCGTCGCCGGCGATGGATTCGGCGACCTCGTCGTACGGCACCAGGCCGGCGCGCCAGGCGCGCACCCAGGCAACGAACCGGCTCGACCGGCGCGGGGCAAGGGTGGCCGCGCCCGTTGCGGGGGAGGACATGCCGAAAGGGTACGTGGTCCCCGCCCGCCCTGTCTCGACTGCCGCTCCGGCCGCGTCACCTGCCCCGAACTGCCCGCTTCGCCCCCGCCCGCCCGGCTCCGCCGCCACCCCGCCGCAGCCCTGCCCCCCCGCCCCGCCCCCCGGCCCCCACCACCCCGTTGATCATGAAGTTGTTGTCACTCGACGGCGAGTCGGGGCGACAAGTTCATGATCGACGGGCTCGGGCCGGCGCGGGCGCGGGTGCGGCGGCGCGTCGGCGGGCGGCGCGCCGGGGCGGCGGTTAGTTTGATCGACATGGCGCGGCGATACGGCGAGGACGTGCTGGCGGGGGACTGGCGGCGGCGGAAGGTGACCCCGGAGGTCGACGCCGAGCCGGACCTGGTGGTCGAGGACGCCGACTCCGGCTTCTGTGGCGCGGTGGTCGGGTTCGAGTCCGGCGCGGTGGTGCTGGAGGACCGGCACGGTCGGCGGCGCAACTTCCCGCTGCTGCCGGCGGCGTTCCTGCTCGACGGCCGGCCGGTGACGCTGCGCCGTCCGACCCGCGTCCCGGTGCCGGCGGCCCGTCGGCGGACCGCCTCCGGTTCGATCGCGCTCGACAACGTCCGGGCGCAGGTGGCCAAGGCGAGCCGGATCTGGGTGGAGGGCGTGCACGACGCCGCCCTGGTGGAGCGGATCTGGGGTGACGACCTGCGGATCGAGGGCGTGGTGGTCGAGCCCCTGGACGGCATCGACGCCCTCGACGCCGAGGTGCGCGACTTCGGCCCCGGACCGACCAGGCGGCTCGGGGTGCTGGTCGACCACCTGGTGCCCGGCTCCAAGGAGAGCCGGATCGTGGCGAAGGTGACCTCGCCGCACGTGCTGGTCACCGGCCACCCGTACGTCGACGTCTGGCAGGCCGTGAAGCCCGCGGCGCTGGGCATCGCGGCGTGGCCGGTGGTGCCGCCCGGGCGGCCCTGGAAGGAGGGCGTCTGCGCGGCGCTCGGGGTGGCTGAGCCGGCGGACATGTGGCGGCACATCCTGTCCCGCGTCGACAGTTTCGCCGACGTGGAGACGCCGCTGATCAACGCGATGGAACGCCTGATCGACTTCGTCACCGAGCCCGGCTGACCACCCTCGCCACCGCCTTCCCGCGGCACCGCCTTCCGCGCCGCTCCTCCGGCCTGCTCGCGGCGCCTGGCCGGTCTGTCGCCGAGCGACGCCGGATCAGCCGATGAGGGCCTGTTGGCGACATTGTCGAGCTGATGACGCAGACGATTCAGTGGCCTGAGTCGTTCACGTCATCAGCTCGACAGGCTCCGGGCCGGGCCATCGAGGGGAGGGCCTCGGCCGTGCGCTCGCCCGAGGCCGCCCGCCTCGACCGGACACGATCGGCGCGGCCGATTCCGCCACCAGGTCGGCGTGGCCGATCGCCGCCACCGGGCCCGCGCGGCGGTCAGGGCTCCTGGTCGGGGGTGCGGGTGAAGACGAACGTGGCGATGTCGAGGGCGACCGCCCGGCCGGCCGCGTCGCGGACGACGGTGAGGAGCTCGCCGTCCTGGGCGCCGGTGCGGCCCCGCCAGCGGTCCGGGCCCTCCGGGGTGAACCGGAGCACCGGCTCGCCGACCCGGCCGGCCCGCAGCTCGCCCGCCGGGTCGACGCGGAACTCGAACTCGACGCCCATCCACCACCAGCGGCCGGTGAGCTCGGCCAGTTCCTCCGGGGGCGGCGCGGCGGCCGGCCGCCACGGTGTCACCGGCTCGGGCTCGGTGTCGAGCACCAGGGTGAGCAGCTGCCGGGCGAGCCCGCCGAGGTGGGCCGAGCGCAGGCCGTACGCGTTGGCGTAGCCGACCACCGCGGTACGGCTCGGGCGGTGCACGGCCAGCGCGGCCACGTACCCGGGCATCGAGCCGCCGTGTCCGACGTAGACCCGGTCGCCCTCCCGGTAGAGCTCCACCCCGAGGCCGTGCCCGCCGGTCCACGAGTCCAGGTCGCTGATCACCACGGGCGCGCACATCTCGGTCAGCGTCTCCGGGGCGAGCACAGCCGGCGTGGGGTCGGCGAGGAACGCCGCCCAGCGGGCCAGGTCCGCCACGGTGGACCAGAGCTGCCCGGCCGGCGCCATCGCCCCGGTGTCGGTGCGCGGCTCCTCCCGCAGGGTGTCGTGCCAGGGGTGCACCACGTAGCCGCGGGCGTACGGCTCGGTGGCGTCGTAGGTGGTGCGGTACATGCCGAGCGGCGCGAGGAGCTGTTTCCGGGTCAGCTCCGCCCAGGGCGTGCCGGTGACCCGTTCCAGCACCCCGCCGAGCAGCCCGTACGCCAGGTTGGAGTAGTGGTACGCCCGGTGCGGCGGGTACGCGATCTTCTCGGGGGTCAGCCCGGCGACCAGCGTGGCCAGGTCGCCGCCCTCGGTCCGCTCCCACCACTGCCCGTCCGGCTCGCGTTGCAGCCCGCCGGCGTGCCCGAGGACCTGGCGCAGGGTCAGCGCGCCGACCGGCGTGCCGGGCAGGTGCCGCTCCAGCGGGTCGTCCAGGGCGAGCCGACCGGCGTCGCGCTGCTGCATGACCAGGGTGGCCGTCATGGTCTTGCTGATCGAGCCGAGCCGGTACTGCAGGTCGGCGTCGGGACGTGGGTGGTCCCCGGCGGCGGCGAGGTGGGCGAGCGTCCCGTCGCGGACGACACCCAGCACCAGCGACGGCGCGCGGCCGGTGGACTGTGCCTGCGCCACCAGCGCGTCGACCCGGCGGACGGTCTCGGGCAGCAGGGGCACGGCGTTCTCCTCGGTCGGTCGTGGCCTACCCCGGCGAGCTTACTGATCATGGGGGTCGGCGCGGCGTGCGTCGGCGTGTCACGATTGATTGGTGGACGCCGTGGTGTGGGTCGTACTGGGTGTGCTGTTGGGCGTCGCCGAGATCTTCACGACGACGTTCTTTCTGATCATGTTCGCGGCCGGTGCCTTCGCCGCCGCCGGGGCCGCCGCCCTGGGCGCCCCGGTCCCGGTGCAGGCGCTGGTGTTCGCCGCCGTGTCGGTGCTCTCGGTGGCGTTGGTCCGGCCGGTCATCGCCCGGCACGCGCGCAGCGCGCTGGAGACCGGCGAGCAGGCGTTCGGGGTGGAGGCGCTGGAGGGCGCCACCGCGCTGGTGCTGGAGCGGGTCGACGACGGGCGCGGCCTGGTCAAGATCGACGGTGAGCTGTGGAGCGCCCGGGCGTACGACGCGACGCAGTCGTTCGAGCCCGGTGAGCGGGTGCAGGTGATCAAGGTCCGGGGCGCCACCGCCCTGGTGTGGCAGGACGACATTTCCTCCCCCGGCGAGCTGCCGGAAGCGAAAAGGTGAGCGGTATGGAGTTTGCAGCGGTCCTGTTGGTGGCCGTGGCCCTGATCGTCGTGGTGACGCTGGTCAAGGCGGTACGCATCGTGCCGCAGCAGCGTCAGGACGTGGTGGAGCGGCTCGGAAAGTACAAGCGCACCTTGAATCCGGGCCTGAACCTGCTGGTCCCGTTCATCGACGCGGTGCGTACCAAGGTCGACATGCGCGAGCAGGTGGTCAGCTTCCCGCCGCAGCCGGTGATCACCTCGGACAACCTGGTCGTGTCGATCGACACGGTCCTCTACTACAAGGTGGTCGACGCGGTCCGGGCCACCTACGAGATCGCCAACTTCATCCAGGCCATCGAGCAGCTCACCGTGACCACGCTGCGCAACGTGATCGGCTCGCTGGACCTGGAGCGGGCGCTGACCAGCCGCGAGGAGATCAACCGACACCTCTCCGGGGTGCTCGACGAGACCACGGGACGCTGGGGTATCAAGGTCACCCGGGTGGAGATCAAGGCGATCGAGCCGCCGGCGAGCATCCGGGACTCGATGGAGAAGCAGATGCGCGCCGAGCGGGACCGCCGGGCGGCGATCCTGACCGCGGAGGGGCACAAGCAGTCGCAGATCCTCACCGCCGAGGGTGAGAAGCAGTCCGCGGTGCTGCGCGCCGACGGTGACCGGCAGGCCCGGATCCTCCAGGCCGAGGGTCAGGCCAAGGCGATCCGTACCGTCTTCGACGCCATCCACCAGGCCAACCCGAGCCAGAAGGTGCTGGCCTACCAGTACCTCCAGGCGCTGCCGCAGATCGCCAACGGCACCGCCAACAAGGTCTGGATCGTCCCGGCCGAGCTGACCAAGGCCCTGGAAGGGATGGGCGGGGCGCTGGGCGGGCTGGCCGGGATGGTGGGCGACCTTCCCGCGCCGGAGGCGGCCGACCACGCGAGCCAGGTCGAGCGCGAGGCCGCGGAGGCGGCCCGGGCGACGGCCTCCGCCGCGCAGGAGATCCACGACGAGGTACGCGTCGCCGAGGCGCAGGCCACCGGCGGCAAGGCCCCGCAGGGGCTGCCCGCCCCGGAGCCGGTCTCGCCGGAGAGCCTGGTGAACGACCCGTCGGACCAGCGCGCCCGCGGCTGATCGGGCCGCCGTCCGCCCCGGACGGCAAATGCGAGAAACACTCATACAGCGTCCCGGCGCCTGCCACGATCGGTCTGACGGACGGGTGGTGGCCAGGAGCCGGGGCGCCGGATGCGTCCCCGCGCCGCCCGTCGGAGCGAGCGAGGTGACCATGGACTCGGCGAAGCGGCTCTTCTCCAGCACCCCCGTCCCCGGCGCGCACGATCCCGCCGGCCCGCTGGGCACCCGCCGTACCGGTGGGGGGTTCGGGGTGCTGCCCTTCGTCGGCGACCCGGGCCCCGCGGCGCCGGCCACCAACGCGAGCTGGGCCTGGTCGCTGCGGCGCTTCGCCCGCGCGTCGGTGTGGCTGCTGCCCACGTACGCGGTGCTGTACGGCGTGGTGGCGATGGCCAGCGACGGCGGGGTCGGCAACGACCCGTACCCGGCCGATGGTCGGCCGCTCTACCTGGTGGGCTGGGTGGCCGCGGTCTGGCTGGGCCTGCTCGCCCTGCTGGCGTTGACCGGGCTCCTCGCCGCCACCCGCGACCGCAAGGTGGCCGTCACCGGGCTGCTGGTCAGCATCGCCGGCACCGTGCTGATGCTGCCCTTCGCCGGACTGGCCGAGCAGACCCCGGTCTTCGGCACCACCGCCCGGATGCTGGTCCTGGTCGGCGCCACCTTCTACAGCGCCGGCTGGCTGTTCACCGGCTGGTCGGTGGCCCGCTCCGGGATGTTCTCCATCGGCGACGGCGTGATGCTCATGATCGCCGCCCCGCTGCTCGGCCTCGGCGGCGCGCTGATCGGCTCGCTGCAGACCTTCGGCGCCATCTTCGTCCTGATCTCCGGCATCGGCATCGGCTACCGCTCCGGCCGGCTGGTCCCCGCCGCGATCGCCCGCGACGCCGCCACCGCCAGCGTCCCCACCTCGACCGGCGGCCCCCAGGGCCCCCTCCCCGCCGCCTGACCCTCCCGCCCCCGCCCCCGCCCCCGCCCCCGCGAGCCTCGGCGGGTTGATCAAGAAGTTTGCGTCCGGAACCGGCCGCCGGCTGACGCAAACCTCTTGATCAACGCCAGCCAAGGGGGCAGGAGGGCGCGAAGGGGGTTCGGGGAGCGCGGCGGTGCAGAGGGGACGAGGGGGCACAGTGGGGACGGGAGGGGTGTGGAGCGGGGAGATGGCTGGCAGGTCACGGTGAGTTAGCTGACAATCGCGTGTCGAAGTGGTCCGCTTCACGAATCGCTGGCAATCCTGGACACCATGCCCCGACCCCGGTCGCCGCTGTCGCGGCTCTTCACCGTGCTGCTCGCCGGCCTGCTGGCCGGCCTCGTCCTCGCGGTCGCCGCGCTGCCGGGCAACCTGCTCGCGGGCACCGTGACCAAGGCGGCCCTCGGGGCGTACGACGAGCTGCCGGCGGCCCTGCGCACGCCGGCCACCCCGCAGCGGTCCTACCTCTACGCCAACGACGGCACGACGCTGCTCACGACGTTCTACGACGTGAACCGCACGGACGTGCCGCTGGCCGAGATCGCCCCGGTGATGCGGCAGGCGATCGTCGCCGCCGAGGACCGGCGCTTCTACTCGCACGGCGGAGCCGACCTGCGCGGCCTGGCCCGCGCCGTCGTCGCCAACCTGACCGGCGGCTCGGCGCAGGGCGGCTCGACGCTGACCATGCAGTACGTCCGCAACGTGCTCAAGACCGATCCCAGCCGCACCGCCGAGGAGCGGCAGGCCGCCACCGAGCAGACCGTCGGGCGCAAGCTCCAGGAGATCCGGTACGCCACCGCGCTGGAGGACTCGCTCAGCAAGGACGAGATCCTCAACCGCTACCTGAACATCGCGTACTTCGGTTCCGGCGCGTACGGCGTCGCGGCGGCCAGCCAGCGTTACTTCGGCAAGGCCCCGGCGGACCTGACCCTCGGCGAGGCCGCCCTGCTCGCCGGCCTGGTCCAGTCGCCTGACGAGTACAGCCCGATCGACGGCGACGCCGAGGCGGCGCTGACCCGGCGCGGGTACGTGCTGGACGCAATGGTCGCCACCGGCGCGATCACCGAGGCCCAGGCGGCGCAGGCTCGGGCCGAGAAGCCCACCCTGCGTCCGACCGCCCAGCCCAACGGCTGCGTGGCCACCCAGACCGACGACGCCGGCTTCTTCTGCGACTACCTGCGCCGCTGGTGGCTGGAGCAGCCCGCGTTCGGCGCCACCGCCGAGGAGCGGGAGCAGGCGCTGCGCCGGGGCGGTTACCGGGTGGTCACCTCGCTCGACCCGGAGGTGCAGGCCACCGCCGTCAGCCAGGCCCGCAAGGTCTACGCCGACGACGACGCGCGCGCGCTGCCGATCGCGGCGGTCGAGCCGGGCACCGGCCGGGTGCTGGCGATGGCGGTCAACCGCCGGTACGGCGTGGGGGAGAACGAGACGGTCAACCCGCTGATCTCCGGCGGCGGCAGCGTCGAGGGCTACCAGGCCGGCTCGACGTTCAAGATGTTCACCATGCTCGCCGCGCTGGAGGCCGGCAAGCCCCTCGCCACCGGCTTCGACGCCCCCAGCCGCCTGCCCACCCGGTACGCCGCCGAGGGCGAGGGCAGCTGCGACGGCAGGTGGTGCCCGGCCAACGCGAACCCGGAGCGGATGGACGGCTACCGGATGATGTGGGACGGCTTCGGCCGCTCCGTGAACACCTACTTCGTCTGGCTGGCCGAGCAGGTCGGCGAGGACAAGGTGGTGGAGATGGCGCAGCGGCTGGGCATCACCTTCCGCGCCGAGGCCGACGCCGACTTCGCCGCGAACGACGCCGCCGACTGGGGCGCGTTCACCCTCGGCGTGGCCGCCACCACCCCGCTCGACCTGGCCAACGCGTACGCCACCGTGGCCGCCGAGGGGACGTACTGCACCCCGATCCCGGTGGTGTCGGTGACCGCGCCGGACGGCACGAAGGTGCCGGTCGGCCAGCCGTCCTGCAAGCGGGTGCTGGAGGCCGACGTCGCCCGGGCCGCGACCGACGCGGCGCGCTGCCCGGTGGGGCAGCAGTCCGCGTACGCGCAGTGCAACGGCGGCACGGCCAGCGGGGTGAGCCGGATCGTGGGCCGGCCGGTCGCCGGCAAGACCGGCAGCTCGGAGAAGAACGCCACCGAGACCTTCGTCGGGTTCACCCCGCAGGTGGCGGTCGCCGGGATCGCCGCCAACCCGGACGACCCGAGCGACGCCGTCGGCGCCGCGGTGCAGAGCGAGGTGATCGACGCGGTCGCCCGGATCATCCGCGCCGCGGTCGACGGCCAGCCGGTCCGCGACTTCACCCCGCCGAGCCGCGAGCGGGCGGGCAACCCGCAGCGCCCCCAGCCGAAGCCGGCGCCCCGCCCGGAGGAGCCGCGGCGCGAGCAGGAGATCCCCGCCGACATCCTGCGCTGGCTGCAGAACCGCCGGGGCTGACGCCCGGCCGCACGATCGTGGACGGTCACCGTTCCCCGCTCGGGGACGGTGACCGTCGCCGGTTCAGGACGTGCGGCGCGGGCCGACCCGGAACATGCCGGTCATGTCCTCGTGGACGGCGTAGCCGAAGCGTCGGTAGAGGCCGACCGACCCGCCCGCGGCGAAGAGCCCCACGAAGGTGCGCGCCGAGGCGCGGCCGGCGATCCACTCCTCCAGCCGGCCGAGGATGGCGGCCCCCACCCCCCGGCGCTGCCGTTCCGGCACCACGGCGAGGTCCTGCAGGTAGTAGTAGATCGCCCCGTCGCCGATCAGCCGGCCCAGCCCGATCACCCGGTCGCCCTCCACCGCCACCACGGCGTGCAGCGAGGCGGCCAGCGAGGCGGGGATCGCCGCCCGGTCGTACGCGTCGGCCCAGCCGACGGCGCGGGTCACCGCGACGAACTCCTCGACGGTGGGCAGCCGGTCGACCAGTCGGTACTCCACGATCGAAGCCTAGGCCGGGTGCGGTCGATCTGAGTCGTGGGTTCCCGTAGCGCGGGCGGCGTGACCGGAGGGCGGCCAGAATGAGGGGCGCCCTGCCCGCGCCGCGGACCGCCACCGTGGGCCCAGACGGGGAATGTCCGCCGAGGGGAGTGCCGCCATGGCAGTGGACGTGCTGACGGAGATCGTTATCGACCGGCCGGTCGCCGAGGTGGCGGCGTACGCCGGCGACCCCGGCAACGCTCCCACCTGGTACGTGAACATCGAGTCGGTGCAGTGGCGCACGCCTCCACCACTGCGGGTCGGGTCCCGTCTCGCCTTCGTCGCGCATTTCCTCGGTCGGCGGCTGGCCTACACGTACGAGATCGTCGAGCTGGTCCCCGGCGAGCGGCTGGTCATGCGGACCGCGCAGGGGCCGTTTCCGATGGAGACGACCTACCGCTGGGAACCGCAGGGCCAGGGCCGCACCCGGATGACCCTGCGCAACCGTGGCGAGCCCCGCGGCTTCGCGACGGTGACCGCCCCGGTGCTGGCGGCGGCCATGCGCCGGGCGAACCGGAAGGACCTGGCTCGGCTGAAGGCGCTGCTGGAGCGGGAGCGCGGGCCGGGGCCGGAGGGGCGCTAGGACGATCGCCTAGCCGCCCGATCGCGCCCGATCTCCGCACCCGCCGCTGACCACGGCCGGACCAGCCGGTCCAGGGCGGCGGCGACCGTCGCCGGGTCGGCCTCGCCGTCGACCACCCGGAAGTCGGCGAACTCCGGCAGCGCCCGGTAGGCGGCGTCCAGCGCGGCCAGGTGGCCCAGTTCCTCGGTGTCGATGCCCCGCTCGTGCACCCGCCGCTGCGCCAGCGCGGGCGACACCGCCAGGAAGCAGACCAGGTCGGGACGGGGGAAGAGCCCGTACGCCGTCCGGACCAGCCGGACGCCCCGGTCGCCCCGGGCTCGCATGATCACGTACTGGCACCAGGTCCCGCGGTCCATCACGCCCACCCGGCCGGTCAGCCGGATCCCGGCGACCGCCCGGGCCACGGCCAGCCAGCGCACCGTCGCCTCCAGCGCCGGGTAGAGGCGCCGGCCGAACAGGTGCCCGCCGTCGCGCCGCCCGAGCCGGTGGGCGAGCCGGTTCCACAGCGGGCGGCCGCCGGCGTTCTCGAAGTACGTCGCCGGGACACCCCGCTCGGACAGCCGCCGGGCCAGCGCCCGGGCCTGCGTCGACTTGCCCGAGCCGTCGACCCCCAGCAGCGCGATGATCACGGGACGGGCCATGCCCCGGCACGCTAGCCGGCCCGGGCAAGAAAATCTGCGCCGAGCTGTCGGGAACCGCCGCCCCGCTCCGACCCACCCGTGAGAGCGCCCACCGGAGGCGCCCGGCGTGAGGAGAGATCATGCGCAAGGTCGTTTACTGGGTCCACCAGTCCCTCGACGGCTTCATCGAGGGCCCGAACGGGGAGTTCGACTGGCCGTCGATGGGGCCGGAGCTGTCCGCGTACTCCCTGGAGCTGACCGAGCGGGCCGGCGCCTTCGCCTACGGGCGCAAGGTCTGGGAGATGATGTCCTGGTACTGGCCGCGCGCCGAGTCGATGTCGACGGACCCGCACGACCTGGCCTTCGCGCCGATCTGGCGGCGGACCCCGAAGGTGGTCGTCTCCCGGACGCTCACCGCGGCCGAGTGGGACGCGCAGGTGGTCGGCGGCGACGACCTCGCCAAGGAGATCACCGCGCTCAAGGAGCAGCCCGGCGGGGACCTGCTGCTCACCGGCGGCTCCGGCGCCGCCGCCGCGCTGACCGCGCTCGGCCTGATCGACGAGTACCAGGTGATCGTGCACCCGGTCGTGCTCGGCGGCGGCCGGCCGGTCTTCCCCGGCGGCCCGGAGCGGCTGGACCTGCGGCTGGCCGGGTCGCGCGTCTTCGACGGCCGGACCGTGCTGCTGCGCTACACGCGTGCGGCGGGGTGAGGGTGGCCCGGGTCGCCCCGGCGACCCGCCCCGGCCGCCGCACCACCGGCACCCGGCAGAATCGTCGCCGTGCCCGTCCACCAGATCACCGACCCCGACGACGACCGGATCGCCGACTACCGCGCGTTGACCGACGTCGAGCTGCGTACCCGCTGGGAGCCCCCGCACGGGCTCTTCATCGCCGAGGGGGAGCTGGTGCTGCGGCGGGCGCTGCGCGCCGGCTACCCGGCCCGGTCGTACCTGGTGGACGCCAAGCGTGTCGACCAGCTCGCCGACCTCGACACCGGCGACGCGCCGGTCTACGCCGCCACCCCGGACGTGCTCCAGCGGGCCACCGGCTTCCACGTGCACCGGGGTGTGCTCGCCTCGTTCCGCCGCAAGCCCCTGCCGGCGGCCGCCGAGGTGCTGGCCACCGCCCGCCGGGTGGTGATTCTCGAAGACGTGAACAACCATACGAACCTGGGCGCAATTTTTCGGGCGGTGGCCGGGCTCGGCGTGGACGCGGTGCTGCTCTCGCCGACCTGCGCCGACCCGCTCTACCGGCGCAGCGTACGGGTCAGCATGGGCGAGGTCTTCGCCGTCCCGTACGCGAAGCTGGAGCCCTGGCCCGATGCGCTCGCCGAGGTACGGGCGGCCGGCTTCACCGTGCTGGCGATGACCCCGGCCCCGGACGCGGTGCCCATCCAGCGCCTCGACGCCGCCCAGCGGGCCCGCGCCGCGCTGCTGCTCGGCGCGGAGGGCGCCGGGCTGACCCGGGCGGCGATGCAGGCCAGCGACGCCCGGGTGGTCATCCCGATGCGCCGCGGCGTCGACTCGCTCAACGTCGCCGCCGCCACCGCGGTGGCCTGCTGGGAGCTGGGCCGCGACGACCCGCTCTGAGCCCCCACGGCCGGCCACCGGGGCCGGTAGGGTCGCGGCGTGAGCCCGGCCGCGCGCACCCGTCGTGTGGTGTGGGCCGCCCACGCGGTCGGGGGCTGCGGGGCGCTGATCCTGCTCTGGGCGTTCAGCGTTCCTGGCTTCTCGGTGATCGTCGCGTTGATCGGCCTCACCGTGCTCGCCGTGGCGGCATTGCTCTGGACCGTCGGGGCGCAGTTGTCCCACAGTGCCGGCCGGACGTGGCCGTGGTGGCTGCTCGTCGCCCCGGTGATGGCGGCCGTCACCCTGGCCCTGCTGGTGACGCGGGCCCCGCTGCACTCCCGCTGGGAGCTGAGCCGGGGCGCGTTCGAGGCGGTTGCGGCCCGCCTCCCCGAGTCGACTGCGGCGACGAGGTTCGACCGGGTGGAGGCGCCGGCCCGGATCGGCAGCTACCGGATCACCACCGCCTATCTCGTGCCCGGCGGGGTCATCTTCTACGAGAGGAACGGGGCCTTCTTCAACGACGCCGGCTTCGCCTACCTGCCGGGCGGCCCCAGCCCCTCCCTGCACAACGGTTCCTTCGAGTCGCCGATGTTCTGGCCCCTCGGCGGTGGCTGGTACAGCTGGACCGCGAGCTGGTGACCGTCCGGGGCGGGGCGGGCTGTCGTCGGACGGAGTAACGGACGGTAGCGTGTCGCCCGTGTTCCCTACCGTGCGTGAGGTGCTGGCGCTGGACCCGGTCCGCCACGGCGCGCCGCGCCTGGTCGCCGGGGACGCCGGCCTGGACGCGCCGGTGCGCTGGGTGCACGTCGCCGAGGTGCCCGACATCGCCACCCTGCTCGGCGGCGGCGAACTGGTGCTCACCACCGGCATCGGGCTGCCCGCCGACGACGCCGGCCTGCGCGCCTTCATCGGCGACCTGGCCGACGTCGGCGTCTCCGGGCTGGTGGTCGAGCTGGGCCGCCGGTACGTCAGCGGCGTGCCCCGGGTGATGGCGGCCGCCGCCGAACGGCGCGGCCTGCCCCTGGTCGAGCTGCGCCGGGCAACCCCGTTCGTCCGGATCACCGAGGCGGTGCACGCGCTGATCGTCGACGCCCAGCTCACCGAGCTGCGCGCCACCGAGGAGATCCACCAGCGCTTCACCGAGCTGTCGGTCGAGGGCGCCGGCCCGGCCGAGGTGGTCCGGCAGGCCGCCGAGCTGGCCGGCTGCCCGGTGGTGCTGGAGAACCTGTCCCGGCAGGTCCTCGCGTACGACCCGGCGGGGGAGAGCGCCGAGCTGCTGCTGGACGGCTGGGAGCAGCACTCCCGACGGATCCGTCCCGCCGGGCGCACCGCGTACGACGGCGACAGCGGCTGGCTGGTGACCACCGTCGGCGCGCGCGGACAGGACTGGGGCCGGCTGCTGCTGCGCTGGCCCGGCGGGGGCGACCTGGCCGCCGGGACCATGCTGGGCGGACGTCCGGCGGGCACCCCGCCGACCCGGCTGACGATCCTGGTGGAGCGGGCCGCCTCCACCCTGGCGCTGGGCCGGCTGATCCGGCGCGACGCCGAGGGCCTGGAACGGCAGATCCACCGCACCCTGCTCACCGCCCTGCTCGACCACTCCCGCCCGGTCGACGAGGTCGCGCTGCGGGCGCGGGCGCTCGGCGTCACGCTGGAACGCCGGCACCTGGTCGGGGTGGTGGTCCGGCACCGCCTCGACGACCCCGCCGAGGGCGGCACCGGGGAGAGCACCGTGGCGGCCGAGTCGGCCCCGGAGGCCGGCCCGGCGCGGCTGCGGGATCTCGCCGAGGCGGTGGGGCAGGCGCTGCGGGAGGCGAAGCTGACGGGACTGACCAGCGCCGTCGACGACCAGGCGGTGGGCGCACTGCTCGCCCTGCCCGACGCGGCCGTGGAGGAGCGGGCGCTGACCGCGTTCGCCGCCGCCCTGCGCCGGATCCGGCTCGACGCCGCCCCGGCCCGTCCCGCGCTGGCCGGCGCCGTGCCGCCGGACGCGGTGATCGTCGCCGCCGGCTCCGGGGTGGGCGGCCTGCGGGAGGCCCGGCGGTCGCTGATCGAGGCCCGGCAGATCGCCGACGCGGCCCGCCGCGACCGCCGCGACCTGCCCATCTTCCGGCTACCCCACGTCGGGCTCGCCGGGCTGCTGCACCTGCTGCGCGACGAGCCCCGGGTGCAGACCTTCGTCGAGCGGGAACTCGGCGCGCTGCTCGCCCACGACGCCCGGCACCCCCGCGACCAGCTGCTCGGCACCCTGCGGGCGTACCTCGAACAGGGCCGCAACAAGTCGGCGGCGGCCGCGGCGGCGCACCTGTCCCGGCCGGCGTTCTACGAGCGGCTGGCCCGCATCGCCCGCATCCTCGACGTCGACCTCGACTCGGTCGAGGCCTGCCTCTCCCTGCACGTCGCCCTGCTCGCCCTGGACGCCATCCGCACCCCCTGACCCGCGCACCTCCAAGGCCCGGTCGTCCTGTCGATCATGAAGTTGTTGTCGTCCGCCGCGGCGTGTCACGGCAACAACTTCATGATCAACGGGGGGGCGGGGGTCAGGTCAGGGCGGTGAGGGCCTTGGCGTAGGGGGCGGGGATGAAGTTGGGGCCGCCAGGGGTGAAGACGTCTGAGGTTGCCGCCGCGGACCAGGCGGTTTCCGGGACCGCGTCGGCCAGGGCCTGGACGACCGGGGCGTCGCGCCACTGGTCCTGCTCGGCGAGCAGGCTCAGCGCCACCACCGACTCCTCCACCTCGCCGACGCACTCGAACGGCTTGTGCCCGTCGACGCCGAGCAGTTCCCGGTAGCCGGGGATCTGCGCCGGGTCGGCCAGCAGGTCGCCGCCGAAGATGCGCACCACCCGCTCACGCGGCATGAACGGCGCCATGGCGAGGAAGACGAACCGGCACTTCGGGCAGTCGCGGCACCAGCGCTCGCTCGCGTCGCGCAGCTTGAACGCGGCGTTGCAGCTGGTCACCACCGCGTCGTACCGGTCGATCCCGGCGAAGAGCCGGGCGATGTGCAGCTCCGACAGTGAGCGCAGCAGCGAGAAGTACGGCTCGGTGAGACCGGCGTGCTCGGCCAGCGCCGCCCGCAGCAGCCCCTCCGCCTCGACGCCCTTGGACCACTGGTGGTTGATCTCGTGACCGTTCCAGATCAGGTTCGGGTCCGACGCGGAGCGCTCGTTGGACATCACCACCGGCCCGAGCCCGTGCAGCACGGCGGTGGCGACCGCGATCAGCGAGTTGATCGCGGTGACCGGGATGTGGCCGTTGAGCGCGCCGGCCGCGTTGAGGTCGAACAGCACCGGGTCGATCCGCCGCCGGGCCGCCAGCGGAGCGAGCCCGGACGCCTCGTTCACCGAGACGATCACGTGGTTCGGGTTGACCGAGAACGGCACCGGGTCGAAGCCGGCCCGGCGCAGCGCCTCCAGGCTGACGATGGAGTCCTTGCCGCCGCCGACCGCGGAGAGCGGACGGCGGTCGGAGTCGTCGTACTCGCGGGCCGGGGCGACGGTGCCGGAGGGCACCTCCGGGCGCAGTTCGAGCACGTGCGGCAGCTGGTTGCGGTAGGCGTACTCGGCGAGGCCCTTGGTGTAGACGGCGGTGACCAGCTCGGCGGCGGCCGCGCCCAGCGGCGCCGGCAGCACCACCCGGCGCGGCGCGGCGGCCTTGTAGTAGCTGACCCCGGCGACCACGTGCAGCAGCTCGAGGACCCGGCCCAGGGTGGCCACGGTCTCGTCCGACGGCGGGTCGGCGGGCAGCGGCAGGGTGATCACCTCGGTGAACCGCTGCTCACCGTCGGGACCGGTCAGCCTGTAGTCGAACAACGCCTCGCCGGTGGCGAGGTCGATCGAGTAGGACGGGAAGGTGAAGGCGTCCATCCGCCGGAGCTGCTCGTTGGGCACACGCCATACTAGGCCCTGGTTCGTCCGGCCGTGTCCGGCTGCGCCGGACCGTGCCCCGTGCCACGCCGTCGAGACCCCCGAGGAGAGAGCCCGTGCGCCTGTCTGACCTGCGCGGACGTACCGTCGCCGTCTGGGGGGCCGGCCGCGAGGGCCGGGCCGCCGTGACCGCCATCGCCGCGCACGGCCCCGCCGGCCTGGTCGCCGTGGACGACAGCGCCAACTTCCTCACCCTGCCCTGGGAGGGGCCGCTCGCCGAGGCCGCGCCCCTGATCACCGGGGCGGCCGGCTTCGACCGGCTGGCCGCCGCCGACGTGGTGGTCCGTTCCCCGGGCGTGCCGAACACCCACCCGTGGATGGTGGAGCTGCGGGCGCGGGCGGCCACGATCACCCAGGGCACCGCGCTCTGGATGGCCGACCACGCCGAGCGGACCGTCGGCGTCACCGGCAGCAAGGGCAAGAGCACCACGTCCAGCCTGATCAGCCACCTGCTCGCCGCGGTCGACCGGCCGAACGTCTTCGGCGGCAACATCGGGGTGCCCACCCTGGACCTGCCCGAGGCGGACCTGTACGTGCTGGAGCTCTCCAGCTACCAGTGCACCGACCTGACCGACTCGCCCCGCGTCGCGGTGGTCACCGCGCTCTTCCCCGAGCACCTCGACGCGCACGGCGGCGAGGCGGAGTACTACCGGGACAAGCTCAACCTGCTGGCGTACGGCCCGCGGACCGTGGTGGTCAACGGCGCCGACCCGCGGCTGGCCGTGGAACTGGGCGACCGGGCCGCCGTGCGCGCCGGCCGGCCGGACACCGCCAACGTGGCCAGCGGCCCCGACGGCACGCCCTGGTTCCACCTGGGCGAGCAGCCGCTCTTCCCGCGCGCCGTGCTGCCGCTGGTCGGCCGGCACAACGAGGGCAACCTCTGCGTGGCGCTGGCCGTGCTCGACGCGCTCGACGTGGACGTGGTGGCTCGCAAGGACACCCTGGCCGTGGCGGTCGCCGAGTTCCAGGGGCTGGCCCACCGGCTCACCGAGATCGCCGACCCGTCCGGCCTCACCTTCGTCGACGACACCCTCGCCACCAGCCCGTACGCGGCCATGCACGCGATCGACGCGTACGAGGGGCGGCCGCTGACGGTGATCGTCGGCGGCACCGACCGGGGGCTGGACTACAGCCCGCTCGCCGCGCACCTGGCCGAGCGCGAGATCACCGTGATCGGCATCCCGGACAGCGGCCCCCGCATCGTCGAGGCGCTGGCCGGGCTGCCGGCCGTGCGTACCGAACTCGCCGAGGACCTGGTCGCGGCGGTCGGGCTGTCCCGCAAGCTCACCCCGCCGGGCGGCGTGGTGCTGCTCTCGCCGGCAGCGCCCAGCTACGGGCGGTTCCGCAACTTCGAGCACCGCTCGGAGGTCTTCGCCCAAGCGGTCGCCGACACCGCCCGGTGACCTCCGCCGAGGACCGGGCCGGCCCTCCCGGCGGTCCCCGCCCGCGCCGGCCCCGCGCGCACCCCACCGACCGGTACGGTTCGAACACCGAGCTGTACGCCACCGCGGGCCTCGTCGAGGGCGTCGGGTACGCCCTGCGCTGCTGCCACCGATGCGCCCCGGACGAGCCGCCCGGCTGCGCGACCGGGACGACGGGGACGGCGGTCCTCGCGCCGCACGGTGGCGGCATCGAGGTGGGCACGTCGGAGTTATGCCTCGCGGTCGCCGGTTACCACCCGGCGACCCTGGAGCCGAGCACCGACGGCAAGGGGTGGCATCACTACTGGATGTTCGAGGGGCTGCTCGACTCCGGTAACGCCGCCCTGCACGTGACCTCGGCGAACTGCGACGACCCGTGGGCGGAGTCGATCTGCGGTGGGGTCCGCCACGCCGTCGCCCTGCACGGCTGCACGGCCCGGCAGGCCGGTGAGCCGGCCGGGACCGAGGCGGTGGTGGTCGGCGGGCTGGACGCCCGGCTGCGGGATCTGCTGCGCCGGGAGTTGGCGAAGGTGGACATCACCGTCGCCCGGCGGGTCAACCGCGCCATCGACGGGACCAACCCGCGGAACATCTGCAACCGGACGGCGTCCCGGGCGGGCGCGCAACTGGAGCTGACGACGCCGCTGCGCGAGGCGATGTTCGGCACCAACACCTGGGAGGGACGCAAGCACACCACCCAGCCGCTGTTCTGGGACTTCGTGGCCGCGACCCGGACGGCACTCGCCCTGCACGCCGACGCCGCACGCCCCTGACCCGAGCGGCCCGGACCCGGGTGGCCCGTGCAGCAGGGTCGGTCGCTAACAGTCAGCCGAGCACCTCGTGCAGGGCCCGCATGGCGCGGATCGCCGAGCGGATCTCCTGGAGGTAGCGCCCCGGGGTGAGGGTCGGCTCGGGCAGCCGGACCAGGTCTGGCAGGGTCGGGTCGACGCCGACGGTGTCGATCGCGCAGCCGTACGGCACCGCCAGGGTGCGCAGCGCGTCGCAGTGCTGGAACGGCACGTAGATCGGCGCGGTCACCACCAGCAGCGCGTCGCCGGGGGAGAGCCGGACGTGCCCGGCCCAGAACCGCTGGGTGTCCGCCGTGTGCGCGCGCCGCCGCTCCGGCTCGCTGGACGGGGCGGCGAGCACCCGGACCGGCGGCAGGCCGGCCGACCGGTAGGTCCGCGCGGACCAGGAGTGGTGCGGGTGGCCGGCGTCGTGCCCGTCCTCCTCGTCGGGTGCGGCCACCCCGAGGATCGCGCGGACCGCCGCGTCGAGCGCGTCCACCTCGGTGTCGGCCGCGATCCCCGCGCTCGCCAGCACGTCCCGCTCCACCTCGGACAGCGGCCGGAAGCTGCCGAGGACGGCCACCTCCCCGTCCACCGCCGGCCCGTGCCGCACCAGGTGGGCGGCGTACGCCACGCGCCGCAGGCAGGCGTGCGCCAGCCCGCCCAGCACCACCAGGTGGGCGTACCGGGGGTGGGCCGGTCGCACGGGGCGGACCAGGCCGAGCGCCTCGGCGGTGGTGAGCACCAGCCCGGCGGTGCTCGGGTCGAGGGCCGGTTCCCGCGCCTCGGGGCGTTCCCGGCCGCCCCGGAAATCCCAGTGCCGGGCGGAGAAGTCGTCCAGCCCGGCCAGCACGGTCGTCAGGTCGCCGGTCGGCCACTGGCCGCCGAACCGGGCGACCAGCGCCCGCAGCGGCGGGGACTCGACCCACTCCCGCACCCCGCGGGCGAGCTGCGCGGGCGACGCGCCGGCCGGGCAGTTCGGCAGCGCCACGTCCGCGATCCGCACATGCGGATCGTACCGACGGCCGTGGCCACGAGGGGCCCTTGTGGATCGGCACTACGCTGGGCGCACCGACGAGATCGGGGGCTGCCGATGACTGGCGACGTGCTCCGTCGACGTTCCACCGGGCGTACCGGGTCGGCCAGTGGACTGGTCCGGCTGATGGCGCACACCGACCCGGTGGCGCTGGTCGGCATCACCCTGTCGATCGCGCTCTCCGTCACGCTCGACCTCACCAACGCCGCCAGCGGCGTCGAGTCGCTGCTGGCCGGGCTGATGGGCATCACCATCTCGCTGCTGGTGGACTCGTTGGCCCGCGCGGAGCGCCGGTTCCACCTGCGTACCCTGCTGGACGGGCCACCCTGGCTGGTGCAGGGCGCGCCGGAGATCGTCGTCGCCGTCCGGGAGGCGGTCGAGGGCCACCCGGGCACCCGGGTCGCCGAGGAGGCGCAGCGCCGCTACGAGCAGTTCCGGATGGAGGCCGAGCAGCTCGCCGCGGGGCGGGTGGTCCGGCGGGGCGACGACGACGAGGACCTGATCGGCGCCACCCGGGACTGCACCCGAAGCCTGCAGGGGCTGACCAATCTGACGCCGCGGGCCAGCGGCGAGCTGAGCTGGTGGCGCAGCGAGATCGGGCGGCGCTACTGGGAGGCGAACCTGGCGGCCCTGGCGCGCGGGGTGCGGATCACCCGGGTCTTCGCCTACGCCACGCTCTCCGACCAGCTGGTCGAGCTGGTGGAGAAGCAGCGCCGGGCCGGGGTCCGGGTGGGCCTGCTGCCACTGGGTGTCGTCAGCCCGCACCTGCACGTCAATCTGACACTCTGGGACGGGTCGAGCTGCTGGGAGGCCAGGATGAGCGCGCACGGGGAGATCAGCGAGAACCAGTTCTCGGTCAACCGCGCCGACGTCGACCGGCTCACCCGGGTGTTCGACCAGTGCGCGAACGTCGCGACCTTCCAGGACTGACCCCGCCGGCGGGCGGTGGAGCGGAGATGGGCCAGCCATGACGTGGAGTGCCGTGATCCTGGTGACCGCCGTGGTCTGGGCGGTCAGCGTGATCCGTTCGGTCCGGCTGCGGGCGTTCGTCTACAGCCTGCCGCTGCCGATGACGCTGGCCCTGGTCACCACGGACCACCGGGTCGACGGCGCCCAACTGCTCGGTGTGCTCGGCCTCAACCTCTTCTTCGTCACCGTGGCGCTGACCCACCACCGGTTGCGCTGGCCGATCCTGCTGGCCGACCTGGCCGGGATCGCCGCCTACGTGGCGTTGAGCGCCGGGTTGCTGGCGGTCCCGGTGCCGTTCGCGCCGGCCCTGGCGGGCACGTTGGCGCTCTGGTTGCTCGCCATGGTGGTGCTGCGCCGGCGCGCCCGGGCGGTGGCCGCAGCACCGGAGCGGCCGGTCGACGCCCGCCGGGACGGCCTCCCCGCCCCGGCCAAGCTGGCGGTGATCTTCGCCGGAGCGGTGCTCACCGGCCTGCTCGGCCAGCTGCTGCGCGGGATGGTGGTGACCTTCCCCTACTCCGGCGTGCTGGTCGCCGTCGAGGCCCGTCGCCAACTGGTCGACTTCAGCCGGCACTTCGCCCGCAACAGCCTCGCGCTGGTCGGGTTCCTCACCGCCTACCACTATCTCCAGGACGGGTCGCCGGTCGTCGCCCTGGCCGGCGGCTGGGCCGCCTTCGCGCTGCTGGCCACCGCCCTGCACCTGCCGCGCCGCCGCCGCGCCGAACCCGCTCCGGCCGGCGCCCGCCCGGACCCGTCCGCCGGCCCCGCCCTGGCGGCGCCGGCCCGGCCAAGTCGGGG